>DATMOQ010000144.1:0-3680 GCA_035568195.1 Gemmatimonadales bacterium | reverse complement strand
GACCGGATCGACCTGCGCCTCTGCAACAAGCGCGTGATCGAGGCCCTCATCGACGCCGGCGCCTGCGACTCCCTCGGCGGACACCGGGCCCAGCTGATCGCGGCGCTCGAGCGCGCCCTGGGCGAGGCCCAGGTGCGGCAGACCGAACGGACCGCCGGCCAGGGCGCGCTCTTCGGAGAGGCCACCCCCTCGGCCCGCCCCGAAACGCACCTGCCCGAGCTTCCCCCCTGGACCGAGCATGACCGCCTGGCGCGCGAAAAAGCCGTGCTCGGCTTCTTCATTTCCGGGCATCCCCTCGCCAAATACCGCACGGAGGTGGAGCTTTTCGGGACCCGGACGACGGCCACCCTGGGCCAGTGGAGCGATCAGCGGATCCGGATCGCCGCCGTGGTGACCGTGGTCAAGCGGCAGGTCTCGAAGAAGAGCGGCGCCGAATACGCGCGCCTCACGCTCGAAGACTTCCATGGGACCGCCGAGGCCCTGGTGTTCCCCGAGTCGTGGGCCAAGCTGAACGGCACCATCCGGGCGGACCAGGCCCTGCTGCTCACCGGCGGGCACAGCGCCCGCGACCGGGGCGAGGAGCAGGCCCCGTTCATCGTGGAGCAGGCCGAGCCCCTGGATGAGCTGCGCGCGCGCGGGGCGGTGGGCCTGGCGCTCAAGTGGGACGCCGGACACCCGCCGGCACCTGAAGCCGCGCGGGCCGCGGCGGCACTCTGTGCCGCGCACCCGGGCTCCACTCCCCTGCTGGTCGAATGGGGGGACGGCAACGGAGGGACCGCGGCGGGAATGCAGGTGCTGCTGCGGAGCCGGACCATGAAGGTCGACGCCGCCGAAGACCTGGTGGCCGCCCTGCGCGACCTCCTGGGAACGGACGCGGTGGTATTCCGGAAAGCGAGCTGACATGGCGGTCTACATACTCGACTTCGAGCGCCCGCTCCTCGATCTGGAAAAACAGATCGAGGAGATCAAGCGCGCCGCCGGTGAAGCCGGGGGCGACCGGGCCAAAGAAGTCGAATCGCTGGAGAACAAGCTCGCCGAGCTGCGGGCCGATATTTACCGCCAGCTCACGCCCATGCAGCGCGTGCAGGTGGCCCGCCATCCCAAGCGCCCCTACACGCTCGATTATCTCCGCACCGTCTTCACCGATTTCGTGGAGCTCCACGGCGACCGCCTCTTCCGGGACGACCCCGCCATCGTGGGCGGCTGGGCCCGGCTCGACGGCGAGACGGTGATGGTGGTGGGAACGCAGAAGGGGCGGGACACGAAGGAGAACCTGAAGCGTGACTTCGGCATGGCGCACCCGGAGGGCTACCGGAAAGCCCTGCGCTTGATGAAGCTGGCCGAGAAATTCCACGCACCCGTGATCACGCTCATCGACATCGCCGGGGCCCACCCCGGGCTGGGCGCCGAGGAGCGCGGGCAGGCCTCGGCCATCGCGACCAACCTGATCGGGATGGCGGCGCTCCGCACGCCCATCATCGCCGCGGTGATCGGGGAGGGCGGATCGGGTGGCGCGCTGGCGATCGGGCTGGCGGACCGGGTCCTGATGTTCGAGAACTCGGTCTACTCCGTCATCTCTCCCGAAGGGTGCGCCGCGATCCTGTGGAAGGACGCCGCCCAGAAGGAACGCGCGGCCGAGGCCCTCAAGCTCACAGCGCAGGATCAGATCGAGCTGGGCGTGATCGACGAGATCATCCCCGAGCCGATGGGGGGCGCGCACACCGACCCCGACGCCGCCGCTCTGGCGCTGGGGGATTCCCTCAAACGGCACCTCCGGCAGCTCCGGAAGACCAAGATCGAGAAGCTGCTGCAGCGTCGAGAGGAGAAGTACCTCTCGATGGGCGTCCTGCTCGAGCAGTGAGCGCCGGCGCCGTCTACGAAGTCCGGTTCAAGGGCCGCCGGAACGAATACTTCGCCTGGTCCTCCCTCGACCCCCTCGCACTGAATCAGGCGGTCATCGTCGATGTCGAGCGGGGCCAGGACCTGGGCCGCGTCTCGGCCGTGGGGGACGTGGCCGCGACCAAGTGCACGCGGTGCGGTTCCTGCGGAGGCGGTGAGTCCGACCCCGGCGCCAGCCGCCGCCGCATCCTCCGCCCCGCCACGCCGGAAGACGTTGCGGCTGCCGTGGCCCTCAGAAAAGACGAAGAGGGCGTCCGTCGCGCGGCCCGCGATAAGGTCCACGAGCACGGCCTGCCCATGAAGGTCACTGACGCGGAATGGCAGTGGGACCGGAAGAAGCTCACGCTCTACTTCACGGCCGAGCAGCGGGTGGATTTCCGAACCCTGGTGCGGGACCTGGCGGCCCGCTTTCACACCCGGATCGAGCTGCGGCAGATCGGGGCGCGGGATGAGGCCAGGAGACTCAGCGGCGTCGGGCGGTGCGGCCGCGAATATTGCAGCGCCAGCTGGCTTCCCGAACTCAAGCCCGTCAATCTCTCAGTGGCCAAGGCCCAGCATCTCTCCCTCAATCCCACCCAGATCTCGGGCCCCTGCGGGCGCCTGCTGTGCTGTCTCCACTATGAGCACGACTTCTACGTGGAGAGCCGGAAGCGCTTTCCCAAAGAGGGCAAGGTGCTCCGCACGTCCGTGGGGGACGAGAAGGTCCTCTCCGTGGACATTTTCCGGGATCGGGTGACCCTGCGCTCGGACGCCGGCGCCACGCGGACGGTCGCGCTCGAGCTGCTCAACGCCGAGACTCGTGGTGAGGCGCCCGCTCTGCCCGCACCGGCACCCCAGCCCACCCCCGCCCCGCCACCGGCCCAGGTGGCCCAGGCGGGCCAGGACTCCACGGGGGGCGACGCCCGGAAGAGACGCCGCCGGAGAAACCGGAAGCGGAAGGGTGGAGGAGGCCCGCCCGTTGGCTAAGTACTACCTCACGACGGCCATCGACTACTCCAACGGCGATCCCCATCTGGGGCACGCCCTGGAGAAGGTCGGCGCCGATGCCATCGCCCGGTACCGGCGGATGGCGGGGGACGACGTCCACTTCGTGATGGGCATGGACGAGCACTCCCAGTCCGTGATCCAGGCCGCGGCCAACGCCGGCGTGTCCCCCCAGACATGGGTGGACCGGATGGCGAAGACGTTCGCCGACTACTGGAAGCTGCTCGGCTGCAGCCACGACGACTGGATCCGCACCACGGAGCCGCGGCATGCGCGGGCCGTGACCGCCCTCCTGGAGCGCATCGGGGCACAGCACCCCGACCACCTGTTCGTGGCGGAGTACGAGGGGCTCTACTGTACCGGGTGCGAGGAGTTCAAGACGGGCGCCCAGATCGTGGACGGGCACTGCATCGAGCACCCCACCCTGACGCTGGTCCCCACCAAAGAGCGGAATCACTTCTTCCGGCTCAGCGCGTATGCGGACCAGGTGCACGGGCTCATCAGCGCGGGGACGTTCGCGGTGGAGCCGGAAATCCGGCGCAACGAAGTGCTGCGGCTCATCGAGGGCGGACTGCAGGACATTTCCATTTCGCGGGTCCGTCTGCCCTGGGGAATTCCCTTTCCCGGCGATCCCGATCAGACGGTGTACGTCTGGTTCGACGCCCTGATCAACTATCTCTCCGCGACCGGCTTCCCCGAAGCCGGATTCGAGCGCCGCTGGCCGGCCGACCTCCATATCATCGGCAAGGGGATCACCAGGTTCCATTGCGTGATCTGGCCCGCGATGCTCCTGGCCG
>DATMOQ010000143.1:0-8574 GCA_035568195.1 Gemmatimonadales bacterium | reverse complement strand
TCATCCCCAGCAGGTTCTGCATGTACACGGGGATGACGAATACCGTGGCGTAGAGACAGATCCCGAGTCCCATCCCGAAGAGGACTCCGGCCGCCAGCTGTTTGCTCTTGGCGATGCGCAGGTCCACCACCGGGTCTTCCGTGGTCAGCTCGTGCCAGACGAAGGCGATCAGCGAGACGACGCTGATCGCCGCCAGTCCGATGATCGTCCGCGACTGGAACCAGTCCTGCCGCTCACCCTTCTCGAGCATGGTCTGGAGCGTGCCGATCCCCAGCGCCAGCAGAATCAATCCCCAATAGTCGATCTTCGTGACCTTCACCGCGTGCTCGGAATCCCGGATCAACGACAGCGTCATGAAGAACGCGAGCAAGCCGATGGGGATGTTGATGTAGAAGATCCAGGGCCATCCGTAGGCGTCCACGATGTAGCCGCCCAGCGTGGGGCCCAGCGCGGGCCCCACCATCACCCCGATGCCGAAGATGGCCATCGCGGTGCCGTACTCGGACTTGGGGAACTCCTCGTACAGGATGGCCTGTGAAGTCGACAGGAGTGCGCCCCCGCCCAGTCCCTGGACAATCCGCCAGAAGATCAGCGCGGTGAGCGACCCCGAATTTCCGCAGAGAAACGAAGCGACGGTGAAGAGGGCGATCGACCCGGCGAAGTACCGCCGCCGGCCGAAGTACGCCGAGAGCCACCCCGTGATGGGGAGGACGATGACGTTGGCGACGATGTACCCGGTCGAAACCCAGGCGATTTCGTCCAGCGTCGCGCCCAGGTTCCCCATCATGTGCGGGATGGCGACGTTCACGATGCTGGTGTCGAGCAGCTCCAGCACCGTGGCCATCGAGACCGTCACCGCGATGAGGTAGCGGAAGCGGTAGCGCCGGGCCTCGTACGCCGAGAGCCCGCCCGGAATTGCCGCGACTGCGGTAGCCACGAGGCGCCCCTTACTTCGTCTTGATGACCACGACCACGCTCATCCCGGGCCGCAGGAGCGTCGCGGGATCCGTGCTCTGCGGCACCGCGATCCGGACCGGGAGCCGCTGCACCACCTTGGTGAAGTTCCCGGTCGCGTTGTCCGGGGGCAGGAGCGAGAACCGCGCGCCCGTCGCGGGGGGCAAGCTCTGCACCGTCCCGGTGAAATGCTTGCCGGGGTAGGCGTCGACGGTGATGTCCACCGCGTCACCCGGCTTCACATCGGTCACCTCGGTCTCCTTCAGGTTGGCCGTGACCCAGATGTCGTCCATCGGCACGACGCTCATCAGAGGCTCCCCCGCCTGCACCAGCTGGCCCACCTCGACGTTCTTCTTGCTCACGATCCCGGAGATCGGGGCGACGACCTGGGCATAGGAGAGCTGCAGCGTCGCTTGATCGCGCGACGCGCGGGCCGCGGCCACGCGGGCATCCGCGCCACCCAGGGCCGCCTGCGCCGCCGCCAGCGTCGCATCGGCCGCCCGGGCCGAAGCTTCCGCGCCGTCGAGCTGCTGGGACGACACGATGCCCTGCGCCGCCAGGGGCCGGATGCGGTCCAGATCGCTGTGCGCCTTCTGGGCGTTGGCCTGCGCCTGGTTCACCTGGGCTTCGGCCTGTCCCACCCGCGCGGGCGACGAAACGCTCGCGAGCGCCACGGCCAGATCGGCTTCATTCTGCTGGAGCCGGGCCCGGTAGTCCCGGTCGTCGAGCGAGACCAGCACGTCTCCGGCCTTCACCTGGGTGTTCTCCGCGACCCGGACCGAGGCGACGAAGCCGCCCACCTTGGGCAGGATCGGCACGACGTGTCCGTCCACCTGGGCGTTGTCGCTGGTGACGTGGCTCAGATTGAAGATGAAGCGCCGCGCCCCCGTGAAGAGCATGAACGCCAGGCCCAGCCCGACGACGATGAGGATGATGCGCTTCCGGCCTCCGGCGGGCTTCTCCGGCGCGGGCGTGATCGAAGCGCCGCCCAGCGAGGCGCCGTTTTCGGTCATGGAAGTCGAGTTCCGCTCTACGGTCGATGCCATTCGTCGTTTCCCTTTTAGTGAAGCGTCCGTGCCGCGCCCGCCGCCCGGGCCAGCGCTACCCGCGCCGCCGCCGCGCCGAAGCGCGAATCGATCACCGCGTCCCGCGCCCTGATCATCGACGCCTGGGCGTCGATGACCTCGATGCTCCCTGCTACCCCTGCCTTGAACCGCTTCTCCGCCTGCGACAGCTCGTCGGCCGCCAGCGTCAACTGCTGCGACGCGATGCCCTCCTGCGCTTCGGCCGAATGAAGATCGAGGAGCGCGCCGGCGACGTCCGCGGCGATCTGCTGCCGGAGGTCGTGCTGGCGCACCTGCGATTCCTGAATCACCGCGTCCTGCTCGGCGGCGCGGCCCTCGCGGCGGAACCCGTCGAGGAGCGGGATACTCACCCCCACCGCGATCTGCCGGGTCGCGAATGAATTCGACCACGTCGCTCCATTGATGCCATAGTCCGCCTCCAGACCAACCCGGGGCAACAGCTCGCTGTTGATCGCCGACTTGCTGAGCCGCGCCGCGTCCCCCCGCGCCAGCTCCGCCTTGAGCTCAGGCCGGGCACCCAACGCCTGCGTCACTGCCGAGTCCCGGTCCCCGGGCACCTGGGCGACGCCCAGGCCTGAAGTGAGGGTGTCGGTGAGCGTGATCTCGGTGGTGGGGTCGATACCGAGGGCCCGCGCGAGGGCGATCCGGGCCTGGTCGTACTGATTCCGCGCCACTACCAGACCGCCCGCCGCCACCGCCACCTGCGTCCTGGCCCGCGTGACGTCAATGGTTCCGGACACGCCGGCCTGGAGCTGCGCCTGGGCCAGGGTCAGCACCTCGGCCGCAATGGCCGAATCGGCTTGACGGGCCAACACCGACGCCTGCGCCCGCGCGGCCCGGAGATAGGCCAGGGCCGCGACCTGCGCCGCGGTTTCCGTGGTGGCATCTCCCGCGGCGAGGCTGCTCTGCACCTGCGCCTCACTCGCGCGCACGCGCCGGATACTCGAGAAATCGAACAGGGTCTGGTTGAGCGTCAGTCGGGCGTCGTAGTCGTCGAATGCCGGCACGATGGTCGGGAGCACAAAGAGATTGCTCTTGGGAAACGGAATCCCCAGGGCCTGAGTGTTGAATGTCCTCTCGATCCAGTTGGCGCCGGCCGTGAGGTCGGGTAGCAGGGATGAGCGGGTCTGCCGGACCCGCGCGCGCGCTTCGTCATTCGCCAGTGCAGAGAGCGCCACGGAGGGAGCCTGCCCGGTGGCCATCCGCACCGCATCCCCGAACCCCAGCTTGAGTGGGGTCTGGGCCACGGCGGGCCGGGTGAGCGCGGCACAGGCGAGCAGCAGGAGAGTCCAGCTCTTAGACATGGTTCAATTCCCCAATGGGCGCGGGGGCCAGGCCCCGCAGCAGCATGTCGAGGTGCGCTTCCACGTATCGCTCGCCGTCGAACGGCTCCCGGATGCACCGATACAGAGATTGACTGTGCACCACCGCCATGAGCATGGGCGCGATGATCAACCGGACGGTGAGCGGGACGTCCACGGGACGGAATTCCCCGGAGTCCACACCGCGCTGGACGACCTGCGCGAAAAGCGTCTGCCCGCGGCGGATCACTTCTCTGTGGTAAAACCGCGTTACCTCGGGAAAGTTCGTCGCCTCGGCGACGACCAGCTTCGCCACTCCCGCGAGGGGCGTGTTGCCCACCGCCTCCCACCAGCCCCGGATCAGCATCCGCAACAGATCGGGCGTGCTGCCCCGATACTCGCGCACTTCCTGCTCGGCCTTGGCCAGCTTGGTGACCACGGTCTGGCGCACCACGGCCTGGAACAGATCTTCCTTGTTCTTGAAGTAGAGGTAGATCGTTCCCTTGGTGACGCCCGCGCGCCGCGCCACTTCATCGAGGCGCGCCGCGGCGTAGCCCTGCTCGGCGAACGTCTCGAGCGCGGCAACCACGATTTCTTCGGGGCGGGCTTCCTTGCGTCGCTGCCAGCGGGGCTTCGGTCGGGACAATTTGGCTCCGGTCATTAGTTACTGAACGGTGAGTAACTAATCTCAGTTCCCCCTCCAGGACAAGGGCGTCTGGCACTTCCTCACAAACCGCCCTACTATGGGGCTCGTGACTAGCCCCGCCCAAGCCTATTCCCGTCCCATCCGAGCCGTGGCCGCCGTGGTTTTCGTCGCGGTGGCACTACGGCAGTACCTGTCCCTCTCCGTGGCTCCCCCGGCTGCCGGCCACCTGTTGATGGTTCGAATGGGAGCCCTGGCCGCGGCCCTCCTGGTGGCGGCCCTGGCCTCCCCCACGCGGTCCATCCGCACCCTGCGCTCCCTGGCGCTGGCCCTGATCCTGACGCTGGTCCTGGCCGGATGCGGAAGCGGTCTGATTCTCCCCTCCCGGGTGTGGGAAATCGCCGGCCTCCTGCCCGCCCTGGTCCTCGGCACCGCCCTGTTCATCCCGTGGCCCTGGCAATGGCAGGCCGCTCTCGCCGGTCTCGCCCTCGTGGCCGAGGTGGCGACCTTCTCGCTGATTCCAGAAAACGCCCTGCCCGTGCCCTTCATGTCAGAGGGCGCGCTGGCGCTGCTCTTCATGTCCGGCCTCGGGAGCGTGATCGGGGCGCGGATCGCCGGGGACGAGCGCCGCCGGATCGCCGAGTCGGAGGCGCGGTTCCGGGCGTTGTTCGTCGGCGCGGGGGATCCCATCGCCGCCCTCGACCCGGATGGCCGGGTGCGCGACGCCAATCCCCGCCTGTTGACGCTCCTGGGTCGCAGCCTCGACGACGTGCGTGGGAAGTTCCTCGCGCACCTCCTGGCGCCGGGCCGGGGTGATGGGTGGCTGCTCGCCCCGCTCGAAGCGGCGACCACGGGTGCCGTGAGCCACGTCGAGCAGGTCCGGCGGGCCGATGGCGCGGTGATCGAGCTCGAGGTCACCCTGGCGCGGGTGGAAACGCCGGCCGGTCCGCTGGTGCAGGCCATCCTGCACGACCGGACGGAACGGCGGGCGCTGGAGCGGCGGCAGGTACAGAACGAGCGGCTCGACGGCCTCGCCCGCTTCGCCGGCGGCATCGCCCACCAGTTCAACAACCTCCTCGGCGGCATTCTCACCCACGCGTCCCTGCTCCGCACCGAGGCCACCGACGCCGGCGTGCCGGCGGTCGACGAGATCCTGGGGGCGGCCCGCCGCGGCCGCGACCTCACCAAGGAGCTGCTGCGCTTCACCAAGTCCGGAGAGCTGTCGCTCCGACCCACGCGCACGCAGGAGGTCCTGGACCGCGTGTCCCTGCTGGCGCGCGCTGCCCTTCCGGCGCAGATGCAGATCGCCGTGGAGGCGGATCCCGGACTTCCTTCCATGCTGGCCGACCCCGATCAGCTCTCCCACGCCATCTACCAGCTCGTCCTCAATGCGCGAGACGCCATGCGCGACCAGGCGTCGGGCAAGGTGACCATCGCGGCGGGGCGGGAAACGGTGGAGCGGGACCCCCGCTGGCCCGACGCGTCACCCGGGGCCTACGTGCGGATCTCGGTGACCGACACGGGTGTGGGAATGGACGCGACCACCGTGGAACGGGTGCTCGAGCCGTTCTTCAGCACCAAGCCCATGCACCAGGCCCCCGGGCTGGGGCTCGCCGCGGTGTACGGCGTGGTCCGGGACCACGGAGGGTCGGTGCGGATCGGGAGCGCCCTGGGACGCGGGACCACCGTCGACCTGCTGATCCCGCGCACTGCCGAAGCGGAGCCGGCCCCCAAACCCTCCGAGCCGGCCCCGCCCCCCGCGCCCGCCACGGGCATGGTGATCCTCGTGGTGGACGACGAAGCCATCGTGCGGTCCAGCCTGAAGCGCGCCCTGACCCGCTATGGCCATCGGGTCCTCGAGGCGCAGGACGGCCCCTCCGCCCTCACGGCACTCCAGTCCGCCCGGCCTCCCGTGGATCTGGTCATCCTCGATCTGGTGCTGCCGGGGGGTGGGGCCGGGATCCTCGAGCTTCTCAAGGCCACGCAGCCCGGTCTCAAAGTTCTGGTGTCCTCGGGCTACTCACCGGACCACGACGTGGTCAAGGGAATCGAGAATCGGGCGGACGGATTCCTGCAAAAGCCGTTCGAGATCGGGGACCTGAGAAAAGCGGTGGGGAAGTTCCAGAAGAGCTGATTCAGCGGGCCGGCGCCACCTCCCCGCCGGAGGCCACCATCCCGATCACCTGTGAGTGCCGCAGCACCTGATCGTTTCCCACCACCGAGCCCGACACCGTGCAGTCGGCCACCTTCACGCGGCGGCCCAGGATGCTGTTGGACAATTTCGAACCTTCGATCACGCTCCCCGCGCCGAGCGACACGTTGGGCCCGATGGTCGACTCGAGCAGGGTCACGCCGTCCTCGATGTACACGGGCTCCACGATGGTCACGCCCGCGGGAATGGCCGGCTTCCGGGCCCGGCCGGTCTCCAGCACGTGGCGGTTGGTGTCGAGCAGCGTCTCCACCTTTCCGCAGTCGTACCAGCCCTTCACCTCGGCCGTCAGAATCTTCTTTCCCTGGTCCACCATGTACTGAAAGGCGTCGGTGAGGAAGAACTCACCCTTGTTCGGGGGACTGTCGAGCACCTTGGTGATGCCGTCGAACAGGGTCCTCCAGTCACGGACGTAATAGAGACCGATGTTCGCGAGCTTCGACACCGGCGTATCCGGCTTTTCGACGATCTTCGTCATGTAGCCTTGCGCGTCGTGGACCACGACGCCGAAGCGCTGGTAGTCCTCCACTTCCTTGGCCCAGATGATCCCGTCGGCGTCCACGCGCTTGATGAGGGACAGGTCGGCGTCGAACAGCGTGTCCACGAAGATGATCAGCACGGGACCGTCGACGTACGGACGCGCCAGGTTGATCGCGCCCGCGGTCCCGTCGAGGGTCTTCTGCTCCACGAACCTGGCCGCCACACCGTAATGGGACACGATGTACCGCTCCACCGCGTCCTTCAGATGTCCGGTGATGACGATCAGCTCGTCAACATCCAGGCCGGCGCCCTTGATCAGATCCATCACATAGTCCATTACCGGCCGGCCCGCGACCTCCACGAGGGGCTTGGGCACGATCTTGGTGAGCGGCAGAAGGCGCGTGCCCTTGCCGGCCAGCGGGACGATGACCTTCATCACGCCCTTCCGTAGCGGTCTTGCAGACGGACCACGTCGTCGATCTCCGGCGTGGAGACCTCGAGCAGATCGGTGGGCACCACGGCTTCGAACTGATGGACCAGGGGGGGCGCGATGTGGAATGACTCCCCCGGCTTCATCCGCCGCTCCACCAGCGTGTCTCCCGGCCTGGTGCGGAGGATGATTTCCCCGGTGAGCACGTGGATGGTCTCGTCTTTCTTCTTATGGTACTGGAGGCTCAGCACGTGGCCCGCCTCGATGTGGAGGACCTTGCCCACGTAGCGGTCGGTGCGGGCCCAGATCAGCTCGTGGCCCCAGGGCTTCTCCACCCGGTACGGCACTTCGCTCACACGCGCTCCTCGGTCAGACTCAGGGCGAGGGAAGAAGGATACGTCACGCAGGCGGTGACGCAGAGCCCGCACCCCACGCAGCCTTCGGGCTTCAGCACCGGATGCCCGGCCGCGTCCATCGCCAGCGCCCGTTCCCCCACCGGACAGGCCCGCGCGCACACGCCGCACGCGCTGCCGTGGAACGTGATGCACCGCTCGGGATCGAGCGCCAGGCGGCCGAGGTGGATGCCCGCCCATCCGTCCGCGGGCACCTGCAGGGCGCTGGTGGGGCAGGACACCGCGCAGGGCATGTCCGCGCAGGCGACGCACGCCCGCCGGGACGGTTCCAGCGCCGGACTGCCGGCCGCCAGCCCCTCACCCGCGGGCAGACGTATAATGGCGTGAACGGGACAGATGTCGATGCATGCGCCGCACCGCGTGCAGGCCGCAAGGAAGGCCAGCTCGGGTCCCGCACCCGGTGGACGAAAATAGCGGGTCGTGGCGACCCGCCGCTCAGTTCGCGCGGTAACCTCGCGGGCCAGCTTCCTGAGGGACTCCCTGAAGAAGGCCCGCCGCTCGGAATGATCCAGGCTAGAAGCTCGGCGCCAGGCTGACCGACCAGCGGAAGGCCGCGTTTCCCGTCGCGAGCGGCCGGAGATCGGCGGCGTGGTCGTACCGGTTCACCAGGAACGGCACCTCGAACCGCGTGGTCCACGCCAGGTCCCGGATCACGGTGTTCAGTACCAGACCCAGGCCGCTGTCCCACAGCCGGGTGCCTCCCAGGGTCCGGCTGGGCGTCGGAACCGCCGCGGTGTCCACCAGACCGCCGTCGAAGAACGCCTCCAGCGACGCGTTGCGCAGCACCCCGCGGCGCCGGGTCACCACGCTGCGGGTGACCTCGATGTTCGCCGTGAGGGCCCACCGCCCACCCAGCGCTGCGTCGAACCCGCGCAGGTTGCCGTCCCCCGGCGCCTGATAGTAGAACCCGGGCCGGACGAACCACGCGCCCCGGCTGCGCAGCAGCGGATCGGTGAAGGTTTCGTAGGGGTCGGCGCCGGCGACGTAGATCCGGCGCTGGAGTGGCGGCGGGTCGCCGCTGAGATAGGCGCCCCCGAACAACCGGATCCCCAGGACCGA
>DATMOQ010000142.1:0-3773 GCA_035568195.1 Gemmatimonadales bacterium | reverse complement strand
GGGTTCACGGCCAGCCGGTAGATCGAGTCGTCCTTGACGGAGGGATCGCCGGCCGGCGTGACCCGGGGGGCCTGCGCCGCGACCGGGGTGGCCGCCAGAACGCACAGGAAAATCAGGGAAGAAGGACGCAACACGTCTACCGCTCCAAAGAGAGATGAGGGAATTATACGCCGAAGACGCTCAAGTCATTCTCCGTCCCACCATGGGCCTTTTTGACTTAACCCCTGCCCATCTGACACCTTTCCCCCGGTACGGAGGTTGCCCAGGACGGGATCGACATGATTCGACCTGAACGCTTGACCGTAAAAGCCGCCGAGGCGCTCCAGGCGGCGGCGGCGGACGCCCGCGGCCGCGGGAATCCCGTGGTGAACGACGCCCACCTTTTCCGCGCCCTCCTGTCCCAGGAGGAGGGAGTAGTCGCGCCCCTCCTGCAGAAGGCGGGCGTCAACGTCGCCCAGCTTTCCGCGGAGGTCGACCGCGAAATCGGTCGCTTTCCGAAACAGTCTGGGGAGGGTGCCGAGCCCACCCTGGCCCGGGAGCTGTCCCAGGCCTTCGACCGGGCGGACAAGGACGCCCGGGACCTGGGTGACGCGTACATCTCCACCGAACACCTGCTCCTGGCCCTGGCTGAGGAGAAGGGGACCACGGCGCGGCAGCTCCTGAACGCCGCCGGTGTCAATCGCAAGGACCTGCTGGCCGCGCTCAAGGCGGTGCGGGGCAGCCACCGGGTCACCGACCAGGAGCCGGAGCAGAAATATCAGGCCCTGGAGCGGTTCACCCGCGACCTCACCGAGGTCGCGCAGAAGGGCAAACTCGACCCCGTCATCGGCCGTGACGAAGAGATCCGGCGTGTCATCCAGGTGCTCTCGCGCCGCACGAAGAACAATCCCGTCCTCATCGGCGAGCCCGGCGTGGGCAAGACCGCCATCGTCGAAGGACTGGCCCAGCGGATCGTGCACGGCGACGTGCCCGAGTCGCTCAAGCACAAGCGCCTCCTGTCGCTCGACATCGCTCAGCTCATCGCGGGCACCAAGTACCGGGGTGAGTTCGAGGAGCGCCTCAAGGCGGTTCTCAAGGAGATCACGGGTGCGGAAGGGCAGTTCATCGTCTTCATCGACGAGCTGCACACACTCGTGGGCGCCGGGGGTGCCGAAGGGGCGGTGGACGCGTCGAACATGCTCAAGCCCGCGCTGGCGCGCGGTGAGCTGCACGTCGTCGGCGCGACCACCCTGGACGAGTATCGCAAGTACATCGAGAAGGATGCGGCCCTCGAGCGGCGGTTCCAGCCCGTCTACGTGGGGGAGCCTTCGGTCGAAGACACCGTCGCCATTCTGCGCGGCCTGAAGGAGCGCTACGAGGTCCATCACGGCGTTCGGATCACCGACAACGCCCTGGTGGCCGCTGCCACGCTCTCTCACCGCTACATCGGTGACCGGTTTCTGCCGGACAAGGCCATCGACCTGGTGGACGAGGCGGCGAGCCGCCTGCGGATCGAGATCGACTCGCTCCCCCAGGAAATCGATGAGGTGGAGCGGAAGATGGTGCAGCTCGAAATCGAGCGGGCCGCACTGGCCAAGGAAAAGGACGCCGCGTCCAAAGAGCGTCGGAGGCGTGTGGACGCGGAGCTGTCCGAGCTGCGGGAGCGCTCGACGGCCATGAAGGCGCAATGGCAGTCGGAGAAAGAAGCCATCGGAGGTCTGCAGGCCAAGAAGGCCCAGCTCGAGCAGGTGCGGGCCGAGGCCGATCAGGCCACGCGCCGGGGCGACCTCCAGAAGGCGGCGGAGATCAGCTACGGCACCATCCCGGCGCTGGAGAAGGAGATCACCACGTCGGAGAAGCGTCTGCGCGAAGTCCAGAAGGGCGTCCAGTACCTCAAAGAAGAGGTCGACGCCGAGGACATCGCGGAGATCGTGGCGAAGTGGACGGGCATTCCGGTCACCCGGATGCTCGAGTCGGAGAAGGTCCGCCTCACCAAGCTCGAAGAGGAGCTGGGCCGCCGCGTGGTGGGGCAGCCGGAGGCGCTGGCCGCGGTCGCGAACGCCGTGCGGCGGGCGCGCGCCGGCCTCCAGGACCCCCATCGTCCCACCGGCTCCTTCATCTTCCTCGGCCCCACGGGCGTGGGGAAGACCGAGACCGCCCGGGCACTGGCGGAGTTTCTCTTCGACGACGAGCGGGCCATGGTCCGGCTCGACATGTCGGAGTACATGGAAAAGCACGCGGTGGCGCGGATGATCGGCGCGCCTCCGGGATATGTCGGGTACGAAGAGGGCGGCCAGCTCACCGAGGCGATCCGCCGGCGTCCGTACGCGGTCGTCTTGTTCGACGAAATTGAAAAGGCCCATCCGGACGTCTTCAATGTCCTGCTGCAGATCCTGGACGAGGGACGGCTGACGGATTCACAGGGCCGCACCGTCGATTTCCGGAATACGGTCCTGATCATGACCTCGAACCTCGGGTCCCAGGACATCCTGGAAATGGGAACTGCCAACTGGGAGCAGGTCGAGGCCAAAGTCCTGGATCTCCTCCGCCGGTCTTTCAAGCCGGAGTTCCTGAACCGGGTGGACGACACCATCATCTTCCGGCCCCTGTCCGAGGCGGATGTCGCCAAGATCGTGGACGTGCAGCTCAAGCGCTTCGAGCATCTGCTGGAAGACCGGAAGCTCAAGCTGGACGTGACCCCCGCGGCCAAGGAGCTGCTGGTGTCGGAGGGGTACGACCCCGTCTATGGGGCCCGGCCACTCAAGCGGTCGATCCAGCGGCTCTTGCAGAATCCGCTCGCCATGGCGGTACTCGACGGCTCGTATGTGGAGGGAGACACCATTCGGGCGGACCGCGGGAAGGACGGCGAGCTGGCGTTCACCAAGGTTTCCGTGAAAGGGAAGCCTTGATCGCCGACGCGGATCGTCGGGGAATGAATCACGCCATCGATTGGGCGAAGCTCGCCCAGTCGCTCGACGAGGTGCCCGTGGGCGCGGCGATTTTGCAAGACGGCCAGCTGGTGGCGGGCGCCCATAACGAGACCGTGGGTCTCAAGGATCCGACGGCGCATGCCGAGCTGCTCGCGATTCAGCGGTCCCTGCGGATGCTCGATACCGATCGGCTGTCCGAGTGCACGCTGTACATCACGCTCGAGCCTTGCGCGCAATGCGCCGGGGCCATCGTGCTCGCGAAAGTGGGGCGCGTGGTGTTCGGGGCCTATGACGACAAGGCGGGGATGGCGGGGTCGGTCGCCGACCTCCTTCGCCATCCCCGCTTGAATCATCGGCCCGAGGTGATCGGCGGCGTGGACGCCGAGACCTGCGGGGCGCTGCTCAAGGAGTTCTTCGCCTCGAGGCGCTAGCCGGGCTTCTGGTTCCGCCCTTCGATCTTCTCGATCAGCTTCACCACTTCATCCCGCAGCCGCTTCAGCGCCGGCAGCACTTTGGGCTCGAGCTCCCGCTCGATGTCCTTCCCTTCATCCCAGAGATCGTGCAGCAGACCGCGAAAGCGCTCTCCCAGCTCGCGCCAGGTGGGGGTGGGCTCCGTGTCTTCGATTTCGGTCTTTGGCGTCTTGGCCGGCAGGTTCGTCATGGTGCCTCCTCGATGCAGTCATGACGCGGGTCAGGAGGGGGGAGTTTCGGGGTGCCCCGAGGTCCTTCGCTCTAGCGCGCTCGAGATCCTTCGCTCGCGCTAACGCGCTCGCTCAGGATGACAACTAGGGGTCTGCTCAATTAATGAAAAAAGGGGGCGAGCGACGTTGTCATCCTGAGCGCCGAAGGCGCGAAGGACCTGCT
>DATMOQ010000141.1:0-4634 GCA_035568195.1 Gemmatimonadales bacterium | reverse complement strand
CATGGATCCGGCCCAGTTCGGCTTCAACCTGCTCACCCGCTCACTGCGCATCACCCACGACAACCTGAAGATCCGGGATCCCAAGTTCGTCGCCGTTGTCGATCGCTGGTTCGCGAAGGGCGTCGAGCCCGTTCCCCCGCCACTCTTCACGCCCTTCCGTCTCCGGGAACTGGTGCTCGAGAACCGCGCCGTCGTCTCCCCGATGTGCCAGTACTCGGCCGAGGACGGTACGCCGAACGACTGGCACCTCGTGCACCTGGGGGCGCGCGCCATCGGCGGGGCCGGGCTCGTCATGACCGAGATGACGGACGTGAGTCGCGAGGGCCGGATTTCGACCGGATGCACCGGGATGTACAAGCCGGAGCACGTCGTGGCCTGGCGGCGGATCGTGGACTTCGTGCATGGCGCGAGCCGGGCGAAGATCGGGATGCAGCTGTCGCACGCCGGGCGGAAGGGGTCGACCAAGAAACTGTGGGAGGGGGACAGCCTGCCCCTCGAGTCGGGCGGGTGGCCCGTGCTGGCCGCCTCCGCCATCCCGTACTTCCCCAACAGTCCGGTCCCGAAGGAGATGGACCGGAACGACATGGATCTGGTGCGGGACCAGTTCGTGAACGCGGCGAAGATGGCGGAACTGGCGGGGTTCGATCTCCTCGAGCTGCACTTCGCGCACGGCTATCTGCTCGCAGGCTTCATCTCGCCCCTGACCAACACCCGTCGCGACGCATATGGCGGCTCGCTCGAGGCCCGGATGCGCTACCCGCAGGAGGTGTTCGACGCGGTCCGCGCCGTGTGGCCCAAAGGGAAACCGATCTCGGTAAGAATCTCCGCGGTCGACTGGGCCCCGGGAGGAATGGACTCGGACGACGCCGTGGAAGTCGCCCGCCTGCTCAAGGCTCACGGATGCGACATCATCGACGTCTCGGCCGGGCAAACGGTGCCCGACCAGCTGCCGGTGTACGGCAGGCTGTATCAGACGCCGTTCGCGGACCGGATCCGCCACGAGGCCGCTCTCCCCGTGATGACGGTGGGCAACATCAGCTCCTACACCGACGTGAACACGATCCTGGCCGCGGGCCGGGCCGATCTGTGTGTGCTGGCCCGGGCCCATCTCTGGGATCCGTACTGGACGCGCCACGCGGCGCGGGAGCTGGGATGGAGTATCGAGTGGCCTGACCAGTACGAGAGTCTCGACCGGTACAAGCCCCGCTTCATTTAGCGGAGGCTAGCGCCCGGGGCCGAGCGCGCCGGGGTCTTTCTGTTTCGCGAGAATGCGCTCGGTGAAGTCGATGCGCTCGGTCAGCTCAGACAGGTGCGCCTCGATCCGCCCCATCTGATCCTGCACCGCCTCGATCTGCACGGCAGCCTGTTCTCCCGACAATGCCCCAGGTTCCCCGTACTTCTCGCGCGTCTTTCGCCTGATCCGCTCGGCCCACGCTTCCCCCACCGGCGACTTCATGATCACGCGGAGTAGTAGGACAACGCCGATCCCCACAACGACCACCACGGCAAGAGGCATGAGGTCGTTGTCGATGAACCGGAGCCAGTCGAATGGGATCTCGGGGAGCGCAGGGGGCGGCGTCTGGATCATGTCCGCTCCCCTACGCCGGCCGCATCGGTTCGTTTCACCGTCACATCTTGGGCCACAGCCACCCGAACGTGCCCGCGGTGACCAGCGCGTAGATCAGGCCGTCGATCGTCATCTTGATCGTGATGCCCCACGAGCGATGGTACCAGATCGACTGCGGCCAGAGCGCCCCGGCGTACGCCAGGAAGGTCGACGCGCCCACGAAGCGGAAGACATGGAGGTAGTCGGTCCCGGCCGGCACCGCGCGGCTGGTGATGTACGCGCCGAAGATCCCCACGACCAAGACGTAAATAAACCAGCCGGTCATCGCCTTGCTCATGTTCATCATGCCCTTGGGCATGACGGTCATGAGGACCATCGGCCCCTGGTCGATCTTCTTCTTGAACTCGGGCGTCCGCATCTCGTCCATGCTCTCGGCCTTCGGCACGAAGTAGTCGCCGGGCGGCAGGTTGAGCGCGCGGAGCCCGTTCAGCACCTGGTCTTCGTTCGCCAGCTTGGGATAGTCGTGCTTGTGCCAGGGTGAGGCCATGTGAATGACGGAGCTGACGATGAAGACGAAGACGGCGGACAGCAGAATGGGAAGCCACAGCGCGCCAAGCTCGACCACAGATCCTCCCGGGGGGGTGACGGCCCCTAAGGTAGCATTCCCGGGAGAACTCGCGACTGCTCGAACTGCGGACGGACAGGGTGGGATTCGAACCCACGAAACCGTTGCCGGCTTACCGGTTTTCGAGACCGGCCCCTTCAGCCACTCGGGCACCTGTCCAATAGACTAGACGCACAGACGCCTAGACGCGCTGACGCCTAGGAGAACCCTCCACCTGGGACGGACAGGGTGGGATTCGAACCCACGAAACGGTTTCCCGTTTACACGCTTTCCAGGCGTGTGCCATAAGCCTCTCGGCCACCCGTCCAATAGTCTAGACGCCCAGACGCCTAGACGCGCAGACGTCCAGGACAATACGACCGCCTACATTCTAGTCGGCTATCGTACCACGGTGAAGTGCTACTTTCTCTCCATTCTGACCTGGGAAGCCAATGGCTGTGACGTACTCGAGCTATCTCAAGCTGGACGAGCTCCTGGCCCTCCAGAAGCCTTTGTCCGAGGGCCCGGAGCATGACGAGATGCTGTTCATCGTCATCCACCAGGTCTACGAGCTCTGGTTCAAGGAGCTCCTCCACGAGCTGGACTACCTCCAGCAACTGCTGCGCGCGAACGATGTCGCGCGTGCGGGCCACACCTTCAAGCGGATCCTCACCATCCTCAAAGTCTTGGTCGCTCAGATCGACATTTTGGAGACCATGACCCCGCTCGAATTCCTCTCCTTCCGCGACCGGCTCGAGTCGGGCAGCGGCTTCCAGTCCTACCAGTTCCGGGAGCTCGAGTGCACCCTCGGGAACAAGAACCCCGCGGCGCTCGACCGGTATCCGGCGGGCAGCACGGCTCGGAAGGCGGTGGAGAAACGCCTGAAGGAGCCGACCCTGTGGGACGCATTCCTCGCGTGCCTCAACCAGAACGGGCACCCCGTGCCCGAGCGCCGCGACTTCGGCGCGCCGATCGAGCCCAGCCCCGCGATCCAGAGCGCGCTGATCAAGATCTACCGGACCGATTCTACGCTCGCCTCGCTCTGCGAGCGGCTGGTGGACTTCGATGAAGGGCTCCAGGAGTGGCGGTACCGCCACATCAAGATGGTCCAGCGCACTATCGGCACCCGCCGGGGCACGGGAGGCTCGGCGGGCGCCGAGTATCTGGCCACGACACTCAATCGCCCCGCGTTCCCCGACCTCTGGGCCATCCGCACCGAGCTGTGATCGACCCGAACGCGCTCACCCACCAGTACTCGCGGTTCCGCGTCACCGATCGCGTGCTCCTCACCGGGCATTCGCACCAGGCCTGGCCCGACGCCGGCTTCGAGGGGCAGATGCGCGCCTGGACCGACGCCGCCGAGCTCGTCGACGACAAGTGGGAACGGGCGTTCACGATGGCCAGCGCGGTCCGCCGGGGCTTCGCGCGACTCCTCCACGACGATTCCGACCACATCGCCCTCGGCGCCAGCACTCACGATCTCCTGATCCGATTCCTTTCCGCGCTCCCGCTCAAGACCCGCCCGCGCCTCATCACCACGGATGCCGAATTCCATTCCCTGCGCCGCCAGCTCGATCGGCTTGGCGAGGAAGGCATCGCCATCGTACGGGTGCCGGCGCGCCCCGTCTCCAGCCTGGTCGAGCGTGTGCGGAAGGAGATCACGCCGGCCACGGCGGCCGTACTTCTCTCGGCGGTCCTTTTTGAAACGGCCGAGATCGTCCCGGGCCTGGGGAGCCTGGCCACGGCCTGCCGCGCGGCCGGGATCGAGCTTCTGGTCGACGCCTACCACGCCCTCAACGTCATCCCCTTCCCCGTCCCGGCGCTCGGCCTGAGCAGCGCGTACATCGTGGGCGGCGGTTACAAGTACTGCCAGTTGGGAGAGGGCAACTGCTTCCTTCGATTCCCGGCCGACACCGACGCGCGTCCCGTGATCACCGGCTGGTACAGCGAGTTCGAGCTGCTCGAGTCCGAGAGCCCCCGGAAGGTTCAATACGGCGCCGGCCCGGCCCGCTTCGCGGGCTCCACGTACGACCCCACGAGTCATTACCGCGCGGCGGAGGTGTTCCGGTTCTTTGCCGACCAGCAGCTCACGCCGGAGCGGCTCCGCGACCTGAACCGCCGGCAGGTGGCCCGTCTGGCGCATGGGTTCGACGAGTTGGCGCTCGACCCCGCCGTCGTTGCACGCGTCGTCCACGGGTTGGACGGCATCGCCGGTTTTCTGGCACTCCGAGCTCCGAATGCCGGCGATCTGTCGCGCGCCCTGCGCACGCGCGGGGTCTTCACAGACACGCGGCACGACATCCTGCGAATGGGGCCGGCGCCGTATGTCACGGATGGGCAGATCGATAAGGCTTTGGAAGAATTGAAGCAGGTGGTGATCGGCTGACCCGCCCACAATAAGCAGGTCCTTCGCGCCTTCGGCGCTAAAGCAGGTCCTTCGCGCCTTCGGCGCTCAGGATGACA
>DATMOQ010000140.1:0-7260 GCA_035568195.1 Gemmatimonadales bacterium | reverse complement strand
GGGTCGCAGACGGCCACCAGCTCGCAGGCCGGATTACGGAGAATCGCTCCGACGTGGCTGCGCGGGATCCGCCCCGCCCGGCCTCCGTCGTAGCTCGAGCCGATGCGGCCCAGGCCCACGACGGCGATTCTCAGCGTCATGCCGGGTCCGCCTCGAGCAGTCGCTCGGCCACCAGGCGGTCCACGATGGGGTAGAGTTGCGACGCCGGGACGTGCATCGCGTCGCTGATGGCGATGAGATCGTGCGCGCCGTCCGCGAAGGCCAGCACGTCCAGCATGTCCTTGACCTGCCGGTGCGACTCCTTGGTCCCCAGCATCGGATAGAGTCCGCGGCGGCCGAGCTGCGGCTCACCGAGGCAGGTGGCCCGGTAGACGTGGTTGCGCTCCAGGAGCTCCACACAGTCGCGCAGCACCGCGTATCCGCCCGCCAGGCCCGAGGGCGTCACGAACGCGAGATCGTCCAGCGACGTGTGATACTCGGGAAACTCCCGGTACTTGCTGCGCATCACCGAAACCACCGGCAGGTCCACGCCGGGGCTGCAGTACTGCCGCTCGTCGCTGCCCCGGTCGAGGTACGAGTACCGGATGAACTCGGGATGCCGGTGGGTCAGGATGTTCAGCGCGGCGCGATCCGCCAGCGTTCCCCCTTTCCGGGACGGCAGGAACGAGTAGGCGCGGTCGTCCCCCATGCACGTCAGGTTGAACCCGGCCACCACATTCGCCTTCAGCGTCTTCACGTGCCGGCTGAGGTAGGTGATCGAGCCGATGGTCTCGGGGATGAAGATGACGCGATAGCTGAAGCGGCGGGGTTCCCGGGCCAGCCATTTGCCCAGGAACGTGGCCACCACGGGGCCCGACAGCTCGTTGTTCGCCATGGACGGATGGCAGATGTACGTGGACAGGAACACCTCGCGACGGGAGGCCCCCGGGATCAGCAGCTCGCCGTAGGTCAGCGACCCGTTGGTGAGCTCGCTATCCACCACCACCCGGTAGTTCCCCTCGCGGAGCTGGGTCCGCTGGCGGTGGGAAAGGCAGAAGCCCCAGTGCTCCTCGTAAAACGACGTCACGTAGGGGATGGCGTCCGGTTGATTCTCGAGCGAGTACAGGTGCTCCTGCAGCTCGCGCAGGGTCACCGTCTGGTTCACCGGCGTCGAATACGCCACCACGTGCAGGTTGTTCTCGCGGAAGTCGATGATGCGCTCGCCCTGGTCATTCAGGACGTACGCGTCCCGGATGTTCCACTCCCGGGGGATGGTCCAATCGAAGACCTTGGTGCCGCTAGGCACCTCGTGCACCGTCAGCGGGACGTGCTGCTGGAGGATCTTCAGTGTTTCCCGGACCCCGTCGCCGGTGAGGCTCCGGCAGAGGGGGAACAGCTCCGCCGCCAGCTCGTGCATCGCCTCGCCTGCCAGCAGATCGTCGCGAGAGACTGCCGTCATATGCGGCCGCCGAGCACGTCGTCCTGCGCCTTCTGGTAGTCCTCCAGACGTCCGACGTCGAGCCAATACTCCCGGATGGGAAAAGCGGCCACGGTCCGGCCCGCCGCCACCACCGCCGGGATCAGGTCCGTCATGTCGAAGCGTTGGCCCTCGGGAATGTGGTCGCACGCCGTCGGCTCGAGCAGGTAGATCCCCGCGCTGATGAAAAACGTAAGCGAGGGTTTCTCCGTCAGGCGCGTGATGCGCACGTCGTCGCACTCCACCACGCCGAACGGAACGGCCACCTCGTACTTCCGGACTCCCACGGTGATCTCCGCCCCGTGGCTCTTGTGGTACTGCAGCATGTCGTGAAACGACACTCCCGTCAGCACGTCGCCGTTGAGGACCACGAACGGCCCGCGCGGCCGCTCGAGGAGGCGGAGCCCGCCCGCGGTCCCCATCGGGCGCTCCTCCTGGCGGTAGCTCAGCCTCACACCGAACGCTCCGCCGTCTCCGAAATGCTCGGCGATCTTATCCGGCAGGTAATGCGTGACCAGGCTGACGTCACGGATCCCCGCGCGGCGGAGCTGGCGGATGGTGCGCTCCAGGAGCGGCCGGTCCCCCACCGGCAGCATGGGCTTGGGGACCTGCTCGGTCAGCGGACGCAGGCGGGTGCCGAGGCCGCCCGCCATGATCACGGCGGACAGACGGAGCTGGTCCTCGTCCACGAGGTCCCGGCGCAGGACGAACTCGGTCAGGGTGCCGTCGGCGTCCACCAGCGGGATCTGGTCCACGCCGTGCTGATCCATGAGGCGCAGGGCGTCCGCCGCCGACGCGGACGCCGGCGCCGTGACGGGGCTCCGGGTGGCGATGGTTTCGCATCGGTCCTCGAGTGGGACCCGCCGCAGCATGGCCCGGCGCACGTCCCCGTCGGTGACCACTCCCACCAGCTTCCTCGCGCCCGCGCACAGGGCCAGCGCTCCAGTCCCGGCCTTCTCGAGCCGCGACAGCGCCTCGGCGATGGACACCGTGTTCGGGGCGATCACCAGGTCGAGGCGGGCCTTGGCCCCGGTGCGGGACCGCTCCGCGCCCACGAGGTCCGAGCGCAGCAGCAAATCCTGCAAGTCGCCGGCCTCGTCGATCACCGGGAGATGATCGATGTCGTGCTGATTCATCAAGTGCAGGGCGTCGCCGGCAAACAGGGCCGGACGTACCGACACGGGGTTCCGGCTGGCGATGGTCAGGCAAGGCTCCTCCAGGGAAACCTTGCGCAGCAGGGCCCGGCGGATGTCCCCGTCCGTCAGCAGACCACAGACTCTCCGTTCGCCCGCGCATACCACGAGGGCGCCGGTGCCGGCCGCGTCGAGCCGGGCCATGGCTTCCCTGATGGAGGCGGTGGAAGCGATGATGACCCCCTCGATTCCATCAGACGGGGTCAAGCGCGGCCTCCGTCAGGGTGTTCCCGTGCTTCCGGGAGGTACGCCCCGTGGCGGGATCGATGAGCGACACGGTCGTGACGCCCACGGCGTTGTTGGCGGCGACGCCGATGGCGCTGAGGGCGCGCAGCGGGAAGGTCTCTTCGTCGAAGACGTACTGCCACCGGTGGAACGGCTCGTCGATGTCGAAGTTGTCGGTGTGGTAGGAGCCGGCCGCCGTCTTCAGGGCCAGCCAGGGCTGGGGGCCGAAGGTGGGCGTCCGGGACGCCACGTCGAGCACGTGGGTCGCGTCGTCCACGCGGTGCAGCGACACATCCAGCTCGCACGGGGGCTGGGATGCGAGGTGCTCGGCCTCCCGCATGGCACTGGCTGCCTCGGCAAAGCGGAACGAGACCTCAGGGAATGCCGGGGCGACGGCGGAGAGTAAGCGCCTCACGCCGTCCACATCGGGTCGCATATCGCGGAAGTCGTGATTCGTGACCGCGAGCACCACCGGTTTGCCGTCGCGGGCCTCCGCAAAGGCCTGACGCACGTCGCGCTCCGTGAGGAGGCGATACCGGGTCCCGATGTTGAGGCACCGCGCGATCCAGCGCCGGCAGGTGCCCGGCACCTGGTAGTCGTCCGGTGCCGGATGATAGGGCTGCCACGTCACCGGCGCGCGGCGCCAGTCCCCCAGCCGTCCGCTCCCGACCCCGGCCTGCGCCTGGTCCTCGTCCGTCGGCGCGGTGGCCTGGCTGGCGTAATCGAAGGGCACGAACTGCTCCAGGAACCAATGGCTGTCGGGGCGGGTCACGTGGAAGCCGGGCCGGTTGACCGCCGGGAACCACTGCCGGTCGATCACCCGGCGCGACAGAATCTGCTGCAGGCTGTCGGACGAAGCCCACCAGTGCGTGGCGCAGCGGTGGGCTTCCTTCCGGAACGAATGGGGATGGTAGTGGAAGTGCACGCCGTCCTGCCGCGACCCCGTCTCGCGGAGCACGGTGCGGTAGTGGTCGTAGACGTGGTGAAACCCGATGTCGCGGCGCCGGGGGTTGCTCTCGTAGTCGACGTGATCCACGCAGAACCAGTTATAGATCCAGCCGCCGCCGCCCGAGTCGCGGACCCCCTCGCGAAACCGGGGCGAGAGGCAGTCCGCGAGCATCGAGTCAACCTTGTCCCAGGTGTCGTTGTACGCGAGGAGATGCGGGTCCACCACCTTCCGGACCGCTCCTTCGATCCCGCCGAGATGCTCCGTGCCGGCCTGCAGCCGGCGCAGCAGATCCGCGCTCGGCTCGAGGTCGAGCTTGAAGATCTCACGCAGCCGCTCGAAGGTCGCGTCCAGCGACTCGTGCAGCGGGCCCTCCGTGTCGATGCAGTGGACGACGTGGACGGTCCGGGTCACTGCAGGTCCTTCCAGCGGATCAGCTCGTCCTCTCCGACGTCGCGATTCAACGTCCGCCCCACCACGTAGTCGCGCTCGTTGGGGCCAATGCCGCTGCCGGGGCGCTTGGCGTCGAGATCCGCCACGGTGATCACGTGGCCCTTGGAGAGCGCGCGCCGGGCCACCAGGCTGCGCCGGAACGACCGCCGCTTGGCCAGCTCGGCGTCGGTCACCACGCGATGGCGGCTGCCGAGCGCGGTGAAGATGTGCTTCCCCTCCGCGACGATGACCTTCATCTCCTCCGGGTCCGCCGACACCGCATGGTCCCAGCCCGGCATGTCCTTGTCGAGCGTGAAGTGCTTCTCGATGACGGCAGCGCCCAGGGCGATGGCGGCGAGAGAAATGGCCGTACCCAGCGTGTGGTCACTGAACCCCACCGGCACGTCGAACGCCCGGCTCAGCGTCTTGAGATTGCGCAGGTGGATCATTTCGTAGTCCGGCGGATAGATGCTCACGCAATGCAGCAACACGGTCTGGGCGTTGCCCGCGCGGCGGACCGTCTCGACCGCCTGCTCGATCTCCGCCAGCGTCGCCATCCCGGTGGAAATGACCACCGGGCGGCCCTTGCGGGCCACATAGTCGAGGAGCGGCAGGTTGACGACGTCCATCGAGGCGATCTTGAAGAACGGAACGTCCAGGCGCTCCAGCAGATCGGCCTCCTCCGGCGAGAAGACACTGGAGCAGAACGTGATGCCCCGGACCCGGCAGTGCGCGATGGCCTCCCGGTGCATCTCGGGAGTGAACTGGTAGGCCTTCACCATCTCGCGCAGCGAGCCGAAGTGCTTCTTCGTGTCGGAATACGCGGGGTTCCGCTCGTATTCCTCCTTGGCGATCAAGGAAGACTCGGTCCAGGACTGGAACTTGACCGCGTGCGCGCCGGCGGCCGCGGCCGCGTCGATCAACCGCCGGCACAGATCCATGTCGCCGTTGTGGTTGGATCCGACCTCCGCGATGATGTATGGAGGCTGACCGGCACCGACGGGGACCTCTCCCAGTTTCACTACGTTCATGACAGGCTCCTTGCCGGCGCCCAGAGCTCCCGGAGCGCCGGGTGTGCCACACAGGCCCACCAATACGGCGCGGGCGCGAGGACATTCAGGTCCTTGAGGTAGCGGTCGAAAACCGCCGGTTGAAGTACGACCTGCCGGTAGAACGCGTCAACCTCGGCCGCCGCCGCGCCCACCTCGTTCAGGCGGCCCGCCGCAGCCGTCGGCAGGGGCGCCGACTGGACCCGGGCGAAGTGCCCCCGGACCCGATCGGTGTCCCGGGCCACCTGAGCCGAATCGAAGGGCGGCAACACTCGTGCGGTGTTGGCACCATGCTGCCGATAGGCCATGCCAACCTCGGAGTCGGCGTGAAACCTGGCTCCCAGGAGCCACGCCAGCGTCGCCAGGTACCAGTCCACCAGCATCGCGTCCCCGGGGATGGGCAGGCAACGGCGCAGCACCGTCGAGCGGTAGCTCGAGTTGGACAGGCCGAAGATGTTGTTCCGCGGCAACACCGCGTCGGCGCCGCCGGACGACGGGAGCGCGAACGTCACGCCGAGATCCTGCCCCTCCCCATTCACCACGCGGAGCGCGCACACCGCGACATCGCTCTCCCGCAACGCGGCCCGCGCCGACGCCACCCGCGACGGATACAGGATGTCGTCACTGTCCACCAGCACGACTGCCTCGTGCGCACCTACGATCTTGGCGAGGGCGCGCTGGCGGACCTGTGCCGGTGTGTCGCCGGCAGGCGCCGCCACCCAGACCGCCTTCGGATCCACGCCCAATACGTCGCGCACCGCATTGACGGAGATGGTGTCGAGGCCCATCCAGAGCCGGAAGTCCTGGTCCGTCTGCTCCTGCACGGAGCGGTACCAGTCCGGGAGGTAGGGTTCGACGCCGGGGTAGACAGTCGTGTAGAGGGCCAGCGTCCCCTTCATCGGGCCTGCGCCACCCTCATCAGCGCCTCCGTCAGCGCCCAGTCGTCCTCGGTGTCGATGTCCAGCGCTCGCTCCCACGACGGCATGGCCCAGCCGGTCCGGTTGGGCACGTGATAGGTGCCGGCCTGCCGCAGCACCCGCGCCTTAGCCCACCAGACGGCGCCCGTCGGGCAGAAGATCTCGGGTAAATCCTGGCTGCGTTGGGTGATGTACTCCTTGAACACCGGCTCCAGCTTGAACTCGGCGTCGCGGCGCAGCGCCCACCAGGGGTTCTGCCATCCGTAGGGCACGACTGAAAGCTGAGAGTCGGCCCCGGTGTCCATGAACTGCCGATGGCTGTCCGTGATGTCCGACGCCGTCCGGAGGGGACAGTTGGCCATCAGCTGGCAGACGAACTCGAAGACGTCGCCTTTGGGGTCGAGGCGCTCCAGCACGTCCACTGTGGCGGCCGACACCGGTGTGATGTCGTCGGCCAGGCTCGCGCCGCGCAGGAAGGGGACCTCGGCGCCGAACTTCCCCGCCGTGTCCGCGATTTCCTGACTGTCGGTGGTGACCACGATCCGCTGGAACAGCCCGCTCTGCTGGGCAGCCTCGATGGTGTAGGCGATGAGCGGCTTGCCCAACATCGGCTTCACGTTCTTGCCGGGGACCCGCTTCGAGCCGCCCCGGGCGGGAATCACCGCGATGCACGCGCCCTTCATGGCTGCGCGTTCCGCTGGAGCCTCCGAGCCGGGTTGCCGACGTAGGTGCCCGGCGCGGTCAGGTCCGTGATCACCGTCGTGCCGGCGCCCACCAGGCAGTCGGTGGACACGCTCAGGCCCTGAATGATGGTCGACCCCGCTCCGATCATGCAGTTGTCCCCGATGGTGACGCCTCCGCTCAGCGTGGCACCCGGCGCGATGTGGACGTTGTTGCCGATGCGACAGTCATGGTCCACGGTGCTGCTCGTGTTGAGGATGCAGGCACTCCCGACCTCGGTTCCGCTGTTCACGACCACCCCGTCCAGGACGACGGTCCCCGAGCCCAGCCGCACCCCCTCGTTGACCACCGCGCGGCGGGA
>DATMOQ010000139.1:0-7600 GCA_035568195.1 Gemmatimonadales bacterium | reverse complement strand
CGGGACAAGGTGGTGTTCGTCAGTGCCTCACCGTGCGTGATGTGTGCCAAGCTGATCATCAACTCGGGCGTCACGCACGTCTTCTATCGCAGGGTCTATCGCGACCCGTCCGGGATCGAAGTCCTTCAGCTGGGAGGCGTGGTGCCGGTGGGATACGATCGCTGGGTGAAAGAGTGGCGGTAGGGATTGGGGATTGCGGATTGTCGATTGCGGATTGAGCCGCCCGCGGTCTATTTCGCAATCCGCAATTCGAAATCCGCAATCGTTGTAGTACCATTCCACGAGGAAGGGATCTCATGAAGCGTGCTGCGTTCGCGCTGCTCTTCGCCGCTGCACCCCTGAGCGCGCAGTCGCTCCTGTATCGCACCCCCGACCTGGGCGGCACCTGGGTCCCTGATCCGGCCGTCGTCCAGTTCAATTTCCTGCACCGCTTCTACTACTTCTCCACCAAGCAGGTGCAGAACTTTCCCATGTTCACCCTCGCGCTCGGGCTGCCCCAGAACACCTCCCTGGGCATCCGCTACGTGACCCGCTCCGAAGTGAACGCCAGCAATACGGTCGAGTTCTACGGACGCTGGCGCGCCCTGGGGCGCGAAGGCTCAGGGTTCTCCCTGTCGCTTTCACCGGCGTACAACTCGGCGGCGTCGAGCTTCGACGGCGAGGTGTCCGGGGACTGGTCGCGCGGGCCGCTCACCGTCTCGGGAAGTCTGCGGGGGATGAGTCATCCTTTCGGCCAGTCGGCGGCGCGGGCGGGCGCCGGCGGCGGACTGGTCCTTCGCCTGACGAACTACATCGCCGTCTCCGGTGATGTCGCATCGTTCCTCAACCCCGGGCCCGCGGAAAAACCCGCCTGGGGCGCGGCCGTCAGCCTGGTCATTCCCGGATCGCCCCACACCTTCTCGATCCAGGTCTCGAACGTCGGCGACAACACCATCGCCGGCAGCACGCGCCACAGCCTCCTGCTCTCCGGCCTCACGAGCAAGCCGCTTTACGGCTTCGAGTTCACCATCCCCCTGCACCTGGCCCGGTTCCGCCCGTGGTTCCATCATGAGGAATTCGTGCGCCCCGCCAACGCGCGGATGATCCCTTCGGTTGAAGGGCCGGCAGCGGCCGAAGTGAAGATGAACGGCATCCACTACCGGGCCGATACGGTGACGGTGAACGCCGGAGAGGCGGTGCGCTGGGTGAACAGCGACCCGCTCCCGCACACCGTGACCTTCGATGACGGCTCCGGAACCTCGGCCGATATTCCTCAGAACGGCTCGTTCACCTTCAAGTTCGACCGGCCCGGCACCTACCCGTACCACTGCACCCAGCATCCGTTCATGAAGGGCGTGGTGGTGGTGAAATGAAGCGGAGCACTAAAGTACAAGACGGGGAGCGGGGAGCGGTCGGCCACCGTGGATGAGCTGGATCTCCTCTTCGGGCGCCTGGTCGAGGTCCTGTCGCGGGACGTGCGGCTGGCCACGCCCTTCCCCGCGGCCGACGTCTACGAACGCCTGGTCCCCTACCGCTCCAACCGGTCCCGCCTGCGCGTGGCGACGCACCAGGACTATGAGATGACGGTGCTCCGCCTGCTCGCCGGCGAGCGCGGCTATGTGCGTCTCGAGCCCGATGAGATTCGCGAAGGCTACCAGCGCGAAGTGACCACGACCAATCCCGACCCCGCCATTTTCCGGAACTTCCCGGACTCCCAGGTGATGATCAACCGGCTGGCGGCCGAGCGCTTTCTCCGGGGAGAGTCGGCGTACGCGCCTCCCGCCCCCGCCGGCGAAGAGAGCCTGGACGACCCGGAGACCGAAGAGGAGCCCATCGACTACACGTCCGAGAATCCCATCCCCGTGGTCGCGGGCGCGGCGTTCGAAATCGAGGGTGACACACGTCCCGGCGCGCAGTGCGCCTATTGCGGCGGCGTACTGCCGGGCGATCGCAAGGTGAACTTTTGTCCCCACTGCGGGCAGCCACCCTCCGGGGAATTGCGCTGTCCGGCGTGCGGCAGTGAGGTGGACGTGGGCTGGGCCTACTGCCTCGGGTGCGGGCGCGCCACGGGGTTCGAGTGATCAAGCACCAGGTCGCCGTCATCGCCGGGGACGGCATCGGCCCCGAAGTGATCCACGCCGCCATCCCGATCCTCGACCGGGCCGCGTCCCGCCACGGCTTCACCGTCGCCTGGGAGCACCTGCCTTACTCGGCCGACCATTACCTGGCCACCGGCGAGACACTTCCCGACCACGCATTCAAGCATCTCCGGGACGACGTGGCGGCGATTCTCCTCGGCGCCATCGGCGACCCCCGGGTTCCCGGCAACGAGCACGCCCGCGACATCCTGCTGGGCCTGCGCTTCCGCCTCGATCTCTTCATCAACTTCCGCCCGGTGGAGCTCCTCCACCCCGACCTCACGCCCCTTAAGTCCACGAAGCCCATCAACTTCGTGATCTTCCGGGAAAACACCGAAGGCGTGTACCTGGGGCGGGGGCGCGACGAGGGTGACCAGCACGTTGCCGAAGAGGTCAACACCGGCAAGGGCGTGGAGCGGATCATCCGGGCGGCGTTTGTCTGGGCCAGGACCAACGGCAAGACGCGCGTAACGATGTCCGACAAGTCCAACGCGGTTCCCGCCCACCGGATCTGGCAGACCACCTTCAAGCAGGTGGCGGCGGAGTTCCCCGGGATCGTCACCGAGCACCGCTTCGTCGACGCCCTCGCGATGGAGATGGTGCGCGAGCCGGAGCGGTTTCAGGTGATCGTCACCAACAATCTGTACGGCGACATTCTTTCCGACCTGGGCGCGGGTCTGATCGGTGGACTCGGCATCTCTGCTTCCGCCAATCTCCACCCCGGACGCGCGGGGCTGTTCGAGCCGGTGCATGGCTCGGCCCCGCCGCTCAAGGGCAAGAACGTCGCCAACCCGGTCGCGGCCGTCCTCACCGGCGCCCTGATGTTCGAGCAGCTCGGCCACGCCGAGGCGGCCCGGGAGCTCGAGACAGCCGTCAAACGGGCCCTCGCCGCGGGCGCGCGGACCCCCGACCTGGGGGGATCCGCCACCACCACGCAGGTGGCGGGGGCCATTTCGGAACACCTGGAGATAAAGCGATGAGCGGAGTGCGGGTTCTGGTCGGCACGAAGAAGGGCGCGTTCGTCCTCACGGCCGACGGCAAGCGGGACAAGTGGTCCGTCAACGGTCCCTTCTTTTCAGGCTGGGAGATCTACCACGTCAAGGGCTCGCCCGCCGATCCCAACCGGCTCTACGCATCGCAGTCGAGCGGCTGGTTCGGCCAGCAGGTGCAGCGGTCCAATGACGGCGGCAAGACCTGGGAGCCGACGGGGAAAGAGTTCCGCTACGACGGCACGCCCGGCACCCACCAGTGGTACGACGGCACGCCCCACCCCTGGGACTTCAAGCGCGTCTGGCACTTCGAACCGTCTCTCGACAACCCCGACCACGTGTACGCCGGGATCGAGGACGCCGCGATCTTCGAGACCAGGGATGGTGGCGCCACTTGGAAAGAGCTGTCCGGCCTGCGCGACCACCGCACCGGCTCGCAATGGACTCCGGGCGCAGGGGGGATGTGCCTCCACACCATCCTGATCGACCCCACCAACCCCGACCGCCTGTATGTCGCCATCTCGGCCGCGGGCGCCTTCCGCTCGGATGACCGAGGCAAGACCTGGAAGACCATCACCAAAGGCCTGAACTCGAAGTACATCCCGGATCCCACCGCGGAGGTGGGGCACTGCGTACACCGCATCGCCCTCCACAAGTCGCGCCCGGACGTGCTGTTCATGCAGAAGCACTGGGACGTGATGCGGAGCGACGACGCGGGCGACCAGTGGCACGAAATCTCGGGCAATCTGCCCACCGACTTCGGATTCGTCATCGACGTGCATGCCCACGAGCCGGAGACCGTGTTCGTCGTGCCGATCACGAGCGATCAGGAGCACTTTCCGCCCGAAGGAAAGCTGCGCGTATACCGGAGCCGGTCAGGCGGGAACGAGTGGGAACCGCTCACCAAGGGGCTGCCTCAGAAGGACTGCTACGTCAACGTGCTGCGCGACGCGATGGCCGTGGACGCCCTCGACGACTGCGGCGTGTACTTCGGCACCACCGGAGGCCAGGTCTACGCGTCCGCGAACGCGGGCAACACATGGGCGCCCATCGTCCGCGACCTGCCCGCGGTCCTGTCCGTGGAAGTGCAGACCCTCCGATGATCCGGGTCGAGCTGCCGGCCGGGCTTCGCGTCCTGGCGAATCTCGATCGCGAGGTGACGCTCGAGGTACCGGCGCCGGTAACGCCACGCGCGATCCTCGACGCGCTGGAAAGCCGGTATCCGGTGCTCCGCGGCGCCATCCGGGATTTCATCACCGACCGCCGGCGCCCGCTGGTGCGCTTTTACGCCTGCCGGCAGGACCTTTCGCACGAGCCCTTGGACGCCCCGCTGCCGGACGCCGTAGCCCGGGGAGAGGAGCCTTTTCTGGTCATCGGCGCGATCGCCGGAGGGTAGTTATCTTCCGCGCTCACACCGTTTGCGGAGTCCTTTAGTAATGAAGACCCAAGGCGCATCGAAGGACGTCGTGTTCCTCTCCGGAGTCCGGACCGGCTATGGCACCTTCGGCGGCTCCCTCAAAGACCTCACGGCCATCGATCTCGGCGTCGCCGCTTCCAAGGCCGCTCTCGAGCGCTCCGGCCTGGCCCCCGCGGAATTCGGGCACGTAGTCTTCGGAAACGCCCTGCAGACCTCGTCGGACGCCATCTATTGCGCCCGGCATGTCGGCCTCAAGTCCGGCCTGCCCATCGAAGTCCCCGCCGTGACCGTCAACCGCCTGTGCGGATCCGGCTTCGAGAGCATCACCCAGGGCGCCCAGCTCATCCTCCTCGGGGAGACCGATGCCGTCCTGTGCGGAGGTGCCGAGTCGATGAGCCAGGCGCCGCACGTGGTTCGGGGCGCCCGCTGGGGCATCCGCCTGGGGCCCTCGGCCCAGTTCGAAGACCTCCTCTGGGAATCCCTGAAGGATCCGAACTGCGGCTTCTCGATGGCGGAGACCGCCGAAAACCTCGCCGAGAAGTACCAACTGGCCCGGAAGGACGTGGACGAGGTCGCCCTCGGCTCCCAGCAGCGCGCGAAGAAGGCGTGGGACTCGGGGGTCTTCAAGGACGAGGTCGTCCCGGTGCAGATCAAGAAGAAGGGCCAGATGGTGGCCTTCGCCTCCGACGAGCACATGCGGCCCGACACCACACTCGAAATCCTCATGGGGCTCAAGCCGTACTTCAAGAAGGACGGCGTGGTGACGGCGGGAAACGCGTCCGGCATCTGTGACGGTGCCGCCGCGACGGTGATCGCCTCGGAGCAGCTGGCCAAGACCAAGGGATTGAAGCCGCTGGGCCGTCTGGTGTCGTGGGCGGTGGTGGGCGTGGAGCCCAAGTACATGGGGATCGGACCTGCGCCCGCGGCGCGCCTGGCGCTGGCCAAGGCCGGCCTCAAGCTCGACCAGATGGATCTCGTGGAAGTGAACGAGGCGTTCGCACCGCAGTACCTCGCGGTGGAGCGCGAGCTCGGACTCGACCGGGCCCGTACGAACGTGCACGGCGGCGCGATCGCCATCGGGCATCCGCTCGCGTCCACCGGTACCCGGATCACCGTTCATCTGCTCCACGCGCTCCGGCAGGCCGGCAAGAAGTACGGCCTGGGCTCGGCGTGCATCGGCGGGGGCCAGGGTGCCGCGGTGATCGTCGAGGCCTTCTAGGTCCCAAGGAGGACCAATGGACGTGCTCCTTCCGATCCTGGCCGTGGCCGGGTTCTATCTTTTCTCGGGACTCCGGATCCTCAAAGAGTACGAGCGCGGTGTCGTGTTCGTCCTGGGACGCTCCTGGGGCGCCAAGGGCCCCGGCCTCATCTTCCTGCCGCCCCTCCTCACCCGGATGCAGAAGGTGTCCCTGCGGGTCATGGCCATGGACGTGCCGCCGCAGGACGTGATCACCCGCGACAACATCTCCATCAAGGTGAACGCGGTTCTGTACATGCGGGTGCGGGATCCGGCCAAGGCCGTGATCGAGGTCGAGAACTATCTCTACGCCACGAGCCAGCTGGCGCAAACCGCGCTGCGCTCCGTGCTCGGGGAAACGGAGATGGACGAGCTCCTGATGAAGCGGGAGAAGATCAACGCGGTCCTGAAGGACATCATCGATCAGCGCACCGAGAGCTGGGGCATCGAGGTGTCCGCCGTCGAAGTGAAGGACGTCGATCTCCCGCCGGAAATGAAGCGGGCCATGGCGCGGCAGGCCGAGGCGGAACGGGAGCGGCGCGCCAAGATCATCAACGCCGAGGGCGAGCTGCAGGCCTCCGAAAAACTGGCGCAGGCCGCGCGGATCATCGGATCCGAGCCCGCCGCCATTCAGCTCCGCTATCTCCAGACGGTCACCGAAATCGCGTCGGAGAAGAATTCGACGACCATCTTCCCCATCCCCATCGATTTGTTCAAGGGACTCCTGGACGCGATCGGCAACCGGGCCGCGACTCCCGCCCTCCCCGCCCGGACCGGCGGCGAGCCGGTGCCGGCGCCGCGCGCCGAGGACAAGGTGCGCGGCTGAAAATGGCCGGCGAGCTGATCACCCGCGACGCCCTCGACCGCATCATCCAGCGCGCCGCCGAGCTGCAGACCGGCGAACGGGACATCGGCGATGGGCTGACCGAGCAGGAAGTCGTCAAGCTGGGGAACGAGGTGGGGATCCCCGCCCGGTACCTGCAGCAGGCCCTGCTGGAAGAGCGTACCCGGACGGCGGTGAGTGAGGCCCGGGGCCCCGTGGCCTGGCTGCTCGGCCCCGAGCAGCTGTGGGCAGAACGGGTGGTCCCCGGCTCCCGCGCGGAGGTCGAGCCCGCCCTGGCCGCCTGGATGGAGGACGAGGAGCTCTTACAGGTAAAGCGCCGCTACCCCGACCGGGTGAGCTGGGAGCCGCGCGCGGGGGCATTCGCCTCCATTCAACGGGCTCTGGGAAACCGGGGCCGGGCCTATGCCCTGGCCCGCGCCGAGGAAGTACACGGCCAGGTGACCCAGCTGGAGCCGGGCTTCTGCCACGTGCGGCTCGCAGCCGGTGTCCGCAACCTGCGCCGACGCCGCGTCGTCGGCGGTACGGCGATCAGCAGCACCGGCGCCGCGCTCACGGGCGCGATGATGGTGATCGGTGCGTTCGGTGTGGTGGCGCTCGCCCCCATCGCGGTGCTGGTGCCGGTGGGCATCGCGTTCGCCCGGGCGCACGAAGGCGAGAACGGCAAGGTCCAGGTGGCGCTGGAGCAGGTGCTCGACCGCCTGGAGCACAACGAGATCCGGGCCGACCGCCGCCTCGCCAATCCGGGCCCGGTCGAACGGCTGGCGGACGAAATCCGGAAAACCTTCCAAGGCTGGGGGACATGAGCGAGATCAAGACGGTCGGGGTGCTGGGCTGCGGTCTCATGGGGTCCGGCATCGCTCAGGTGGCCGCTACGGCGGGCTACCGGACCATAGTCCGGGACGTCGCGGTTCCGGTCCTCGACAAGGCGAAAGCCGGAATCGAGAAGTCCCTCGCCAGGTTCGTCGAAAAGGGCAAACTCCAGGCCTCCGATCGCGA
>DATMOQ010000138.1:0-10134 GCA_035568195.1 Gemmatimonadales bacterium | reverse complement strand
GAACCTGGGGCCGAGTACGGCGAGGTCGAGACTGGGGACCCGCTCCCATTCGTACTTCTCGGTGGTCAGCCGGCCCGAGATGCTGGTGAGGTTCCCGGCGCCGTCCAGCGTGCCGATGAAGGGACCGTCGATGGGCCCCAGGATCATCCGCACCGAGTCTTTCCCCACGAGCCTGATCGTGAGGGTGAGCGTGCTGCCGTTCGTCATCTGAACGGCCGGGACCGTGGCCGAGTCGCTGCCCCGGGCGCGAAGCCCTCGCACGGCGTCTTCGATCAGCCCGGCGGCGGGGAACAGGTACGGGGCCCGGTCCCCGGCCATACCGCTGGTCTTCGATTCCGCGGGGACGTTCGGAGCGCCGCCGATGTTGTGCGTCACCAGCTCATACGCGGATCCGGCGGCTCCGTACGTCACCGTGTAGATGCGGTGGAGGCTGATGGGGGATCGCGTCACGATCTCGCCGCGGAGGCCGGTGGCGGTGCGCTCGTAGGTCTCGAGCGCCACTGTATCGGCTCCGATGCGCGCGACCCAGGCGCCGCGGTCCTGAGCCGAGAGTGAAACGCCGGCACAGGCGAGGGCGAAGACCGGCAGAACGCGCATCAGGACACCTTGATGGAGTTGACCTTGTCGTTCTGCTTGATCTTGTTCACCACGTCCATGCCCTTGGTCACCTGCCCGAACACGGTGTGCACGCCATCGAGGTGCCCCTGCGGCGCGTGACAGATGAAGAACTGGCTGCCGCCCGTATCTTTCCCGGCGTGCGCCATCGACAAGGTGCCCGCCACGTGCTTGTGGGTGTTCCGCTGGGTCTCGCACTTGATGGTGTACCCGGGCCCACCGGTGCCGACGCGGCCCTTGCCGGTCTTGGAGTACGGGTCCCCTCCCTGAACCATGAAGTTCGGAATGACGCGGTGGAACGTGGTCCCGTCGTAGAATCCCTCTTTGGCGAGCTTCTCGAAGTTGGCCACGGTGTTGGGCGCCTCGTCGGCGAAGAGTTCCAGCTCGATGACGCCTTGGACGGTATCGATCACGGCCTTGGTGGCGGGCATTACTGCTCCAGTGCGAAGTTATCGTCGACCTGCTGAGCGGTTTTCATCCCTACAATCACGACACCCACGTCGGGGTTGTCCAGCACGAACCGCAGTGCCAGCTGCGCCGGGGTGAGGCGCGCCTGCGCGGCCAGGTCCCGGACCCGCGCGCCCAGCGTCGTCATCTTGGCCACGTACGGGCGGGGCATCCGGGCCCGGATGTCCCCCGCTTCCCACGTCGCGTCGGCACCGTAGGCGCCCGCGAGGAACCCGTTGGCGAGCGGCTCCCGCGCGATGATGCCGACGTTCGCGGCCCGGGCCGCGGCGAGGAGCCCGTCCTCGGGTTCCCGCCGGGCGATGTTGTAGACCACCTGGATGGTGTCGGGCATGGTGGCCTCGATGGCGGCCAGGCCCTCCTCCGCGGGATGGATTGACACCCCGTAGGCCCGGATCTTCCCTTCCTTCTTGAGGTCCTCCAGCACGCCGTAGGTGTCCATCGACGCGATCAGGGGCAGGGCCGGATTGTGGAGCTGCAGGAGGTCGACGTAGTCGGTCTTCAGGCGGCGGAGGCTCTGCTCCAGGGCGAAGCGGATGTAGTCCGCCGTAAAGGTCGAGTCGTGCGTGACCGGGAGTGGAGCGTCGGCAGGGATCTGGTCGAAGGCCATCCCCGTCTTCTCGGCGATCCGGTCCCGCAGCAGCGAGTGCACGTCGCGGTTGTAGAAGTTGCCGCCGACCTTGGTGGCAAGCACCACCTTCGACCGGACGTCCGCGAGGGCCTCTCCCAGAACTTCTTCGCTGTGCCCGTGGCCGTATACGTCGGCGGTGTCGAAGAACGTGCAGCCCAGGTCGTAGGCGCGCCGAACCGCCCGGCGCGACTCGGCGTCGTCGGTGGGGCCGTACGAGTTGCCGAAGCCGTTCCCGCCGATGGCCCAGCCGCCGAATCCGATCTCGCTCACCGCCAATCCGGTTCTGCCGAGGATGCGCCGATTCACGCGAGCAGCTCCGCCAGGGCGGACCGGGCGTCGACCGGCAACGAGCAGGTCGTACCGACGCACACCGTCGCCCGCGGCCCGTCGCCTGCGCCGCGAACCACCACGCGGCGGGGCCGGTAGGTCTGCAGGCTCAACAGGTGCATGGCGCACGCCTCGCCCGGGCCAGGCGGGCCCGTCACTTCGATGCGGGTCACGGGATGGAGCGCCCAATCGATGGCCCGCAGCAGGGTGGCGCCGTGGAGGCCCAGTGAGCTCGCCGCCCCGGCGAAACTTCGGATCTGCGTGTCCAGCCGCCGACGCCATCCGGGATCATCGGTGAGTGCTGCGAGGCGAGCCAGGACCAGCGCGGCGACGCCGTTGCCGGACGGAGAGGGGGCGTCCTGAGCCGGCTTGCCGCGCACGGCGAGGTACGCCGTGCCGTCGGAGTTCGCCACATCCCAATACCCGCCGGCCGGGTCGCCGTGGGCGCGCTCGACGTGCTCCATCACCGCGATGGCGCGGTCGAGCCAGGCTCGATTCCCGGTGGCCTCGAACGCGTCCAGGAACGCCGCCGCCGCGTTGACTTGATCCTCGAGCATGCCATCAGGCGCGGCGCGGCCGATGACCCGGGACATGCCGGCGTTTCCGCGCCACCCGTCCTTCCAGAGGCGTTCCAGGACGGCGAGCGCAAAGTCGTTGCATGTGGGGCGATCGAGCGCGGCTCCGGCCTGCAGGAAGGCGCCGGCCAGCATGGCGTTCCACGAGGTATAGGGCGTCCGGTCAACGAAGGGAGCTTTCCGGAGGCGCCGGGCATCCGCGAGCTTGGTGATCGCCGCCTGCAGGATGGCCCGCTCGCCCTCGGCCGGCGCGAGGCGCCACCAGAGCACGTTCTTGGCGGGGTGGTGATGCATCTCCCCGCGTTCGCCGATGTCAAACACCCGCGCCGCAACTGCGAACTCCCGATCCGACAGCGCCGCCCGGGCCTCGGCCACGGTCCAGGTCCAGTAGTCTCCGTCGTCCCCGAACGTGGTGTCGGCGTCCTGGGAGGCGAAGAAGACGGGCTCGTCCGGATCGCTCAACGTCTCGAAGACCCAGTCGACGATGCCCGCGGCGGTCTCCCGGAAGACCGGAGTGCCGAAGGCGGCATAGGCCGCACAGTAGGCGCGCAGCAGCTCCGCGTTGTCGGTGGCCATTTTCTCGAAGTGCGGCACGATCCACCGTCCGTCGACCGTGTAGCGGTGAAAGCCGCCGGCGAGATGGTCGCGGATCCCGCCGCGCGCCATGCCTTCGAGCGTCTTTACCACCACTTCACGAGGCCAGTCCTCCCGCGTGTCCCACCAGCGGGCGAGCAGAAACTCGCAGGCCCCGGGGTGCGGGAACTTGGGTGCGTCTCCAAAGCCGCCGTACCGGACGTCGAAAAGACGGGCCATTTGATCGGCACCCGCGACGAGGGTGCCCTCGGCGGCTTCCCCTTTGCCCGACTCATCGAGCGCCTGCGCCAGCCGCCCGGCAAGCTCCTTCGCATTGCGTGAGACTGTCTCCCGGTCCTCGCGGTACCGGCGGGCGATCTCCACCAGTGTGGACCGAAAGCCCGGGCGCCCGTAGGAGTTCTGGTCGGGCGGGAAGTACGTGCCGCCGAAGAACACCTGGCCCTCGGCATCGAGGAACGCCGTCAGGGGCCACCCGCCCTGTCCCGAGATCGCCTGGACGGCGCGCTGATAGCGCGCGTCCACGTCGGGACGCTCGTCCCGGTCCACCTTCACGCACACGAACTCGCGATTGAGCACCTCGGCTACGGCCGGATCTTCGTAGGACTCACCGTCCATCACGTGACACCAGTGGCACCAGACCGCGCCGATGTCGAGCAGGATGGGCCGGTCCTCGGCGCGGGCCCGCTGGAAGGCGCGGTCCCCCCAGGGCTCCCAGTGCACGGGCTGGTGGGCCGCGGACTTCAGGTACGCGGAGGATTCCCCGCCCAGACGGTTGGACATCAGGCCTCGAGGAACCGCACAGCGGTGCGGGACAAGAGCTCGACGCCGATTTCGAGCGCCGCCTCGTCGATGTCGAAGGTGGGGCTGTGATGCGGTGAGGCAGGCCGGCCCGGAGGGGCCGAGCCGACGAAGGCGAAGCACCCCGGGACCTTGGACAGGAAGAAGGACATGTCCTCGCCGCCCATGGTACGGACCCCGCTGCGGACGTTCTTCGCCCCGACGATCTCCACCGCGACATCGCGCATGAGCGCGGTCATCGCTTCGTCGTTGACGAGCGGCCGGGTGTGACGGCGGTAGCGGACCTCCGCCGTCGCTCCGAAGGCAGTGGCCACGCCCTTCGCCGTGTCCTCCACCAGGCGGGGCGCCTCGTCCCACAGGCGCCCGCCGAAGGTCCGGACCGTACCCCGGAGCTCGGCCTTCCCCGGGATGACGTTGAAGGCGTGGCCCGCGGAGATCTGGGTGACCGACAGCACGCCCTCCTCGAACGGATCGCGGCGGCGCGAGACCAGGCTCTGGAGCGCGGTGATCAGATGGGCGGCGACGAGGACCGGGTCTATGGTCTGGTGGGGCGCGGCGGCGTGGCCTCCGCGGCCGAGCACGGTGATTTCGAATTCGTCCACGGAGGCCATGACCGGTCCCGGCATCACGCCAATGGTCCCGGCGGGCAGGTCGTTCCACAGGTGAATTCCGAAAGCCGCGTTCACGGCCGGCGCGTCGAGCACACCGGCGCGGATCATCGCCTGGGCGCCGTCGGAGATTTCTTCGGCCGGCTGAAACGCGAATTTTACGGTGCCCGGAACGGTGGCCGCGGCGAGCCGTCTCGCGACCTCGAGACCGATCGCGACGTGCCCGTCATGGCCGCAGGCGTGCATTTTGCCCGGGTGCCGCGACTTGTACGGCACTTCGTTGGCCTCCTGCACCGGCAGGGCGTCCATGTCCGCCCGCAGCAGGACGCAGCGGCCTCCCGACCCCCGAACGCCCACCACGCCGGTGTTGCCCACCCCGGTGGTCACCCGGTATCCGGAGGCCTTGAGGCGCTCCGCGACCAGAGTGCTGGTCCGGGTCTCTTCGTTGCCAAGCTCCGGGTGCTCGTGAAGGTCCCGGCGGGTCGCGATCAGCGTAGCCCGGTCGATGCCGGTGAGAGAGAGTGTCACAGGTCGGCGCTCGGGCAAAGGTCGGAAATGCGGCAGGCGCGGCAGGCGGGCCGCCGGGCGATGCAGGTCTTGCGTCCGTGCAGGATCAGGAGGTGCGAGAACAGGGTCCAGCGGGGACGCGGCACGAGGGGCATGAGGGCGAGCTCGATCTTCTCCGGGGTCTTTTCGCGCGTCAGCCGCAGCAGTCCGGAGATCCGCTGCACGTGGGTATCGACCACGATCCCCTCGTTCTTTCCGAACGCGTTTCCCAGCACGACGTTCGCGGTCTTCCGTCCCACGCCGGGGAGCTTCACGAGGTCTTCCATGGTGTCGGGCACGCGGCCGCCATGGCGCTCGACCACCGCCCGCGCCATCCCCAGGAGTGACTTGGTCTTGTTGCGGAAAAACCCCGTGCTCCTGATGATGTCCTCGACTGCGGACGGATCGGCGTCCGCCAGGGCGTCGGGCGTGGGGTAGGCCTTGAACAGCACGGGCGTGACCAGGTTCACGCGGGCGTCCGTGCATTGCGCCGACAGGATGGTCGCCGCGACCAGCTCGAACGCGTTGCGGTGGTCGAGGGCACAGTGGGCGTCGGGGAACTCCCGGGACAGACGGTCGATGATCTTGCGGGTGCGCCGCTTCAGCTCCGCCGCTGATTCGGCGCGTTTCATGAGCGGCGGGCCTTCGCGAAGGTCTGGAACGACACGAGGTCCCGAGCGTTCAGGACGTCATCGGCTTCGACCCATCCCTTCCGGGCCACGCCTACTCCGACCGCGACGTTGCCCATGCCGGCCACTGAATGGGCATCCGCACCGATGGAGACCGTCACGCCCAGGTCGCGGGCTTCGTACACCTGACGCCAGTCCAGGTCCAGCCGGTGGGGGTCGGCGTTCACCTCGATGGCGACGCCGCGATCCGCGGCGCGCCGCAGGACCCGCTCGAGATCGAGGGGGAAGGGATCGCGCGAGAGGAGGAGCCGCCCGGTGGGATGACCCAGGATGGTGAGGTGGGGATCGTCCATCGCCTTCAGCACGCGCTCGGTCATTTCCGGCCCGGTCATCCCGAACCTGGTATGAATGGACCCGATGACGAAATCGAAGCGATCGAGCGTGGACGCGTCGTAGTCCAGCCGTCCGTCCTCGAGGATGTCCGCCTCGATGCCCTTGAGCACGGTGCAGGCGCCGCCCCTCCGGTTGACGGCGTCGATCTCCTCGTGCTGACGCCCGATGTCCTCGGCCTTGAGACCGCCGGCGAACGCCGCCGGACCGTGGTCCGTGAGTCCCATCCAGGCGTACCCTGCCTGCGCGCAAGCTTCCGCCCACTCGGCGATGGTCGTAGTCCCGTCCGAGTAGTTGCTGTGGCAGTGCAGAAAGCCCTTCAGATCGCCCTCTTCCAGGAGCCGGGGCAGCGTCCCCGCCGCGGCGGCGTCGATCTCCCGGGTGCCCTCCCGGAGCTCCGGCGGGATCCAGGCCAGACCGAGGGCTTGGTACACGTCCTGTTCTTGTGGATAGGCGCCATGAGCGAGCGACACCCCGCGGTCGTGAGCGCGGGCTTCGAGCTGCGCCAGGTGCGCGGCGCTCCCGGTCGCGCGGACCCAGGCGAGTCCGAACGCGTCTACGGACGCGAAGAACACGTCGGCGAGCGTGCCCGACGCGAAGCGGAGCGTCACGGCATGGTCCGCTCCGGACGATTCCGTGACGCCGGGCGTGGACCGAAGACGCTTGATAATCGTCTCCCGGGCCTCAGGGTCGCCGTAGGCGATCAGGAAGTCGAGGTCGCGGATCACCTCGCGGCGCCGTCGCACGCTCCCGGCGATCTCCGCGCGGGCGACCCCGTCCAGGGCGGCGAGACTCTCGCGGATGGTCCGGGCCTCGGCGGCGGCGTGGTGGTAGAGCCGGAACTCCGTCGACCGCCGGAGGTAGGCGATGCCTCGGCGCACGTTCTCGGCCGTCTTGGCGCCGAAGCGGGGCAGGGCCGCGAGGCGGCCGTCGGCGGCCGCCGCGTCGAGGTCGGCGATGGTGTCGATGTCGAGCGCGTCGTGGATCTGGCGGATCTTCGTGACGCCCAGGCCCGGGATGCGCGTCATCTCCACCAGGCCCGGCGGGATCACCTCGCGGAGCTCGTCCAGGGCCGACGACCGTCCCGTGTCGACCAGCTCGGAGACGATCTGGAGGGTGGCTTTGCCGATGCCCCGGACTTCTCCGAGCGTCCCGGACCGGAGTCCCTCCGTGAGGTCCCCGGGAAAGGCGGTCACGGCCCGGGCGGCGTTCTCGAACGCCCGGACCCGGAAGGGGTTTTCTCCCTTCAGCTCCAGGAAGCGGGCGATCTCATCCAGCACCTGGCCCACCGCCGGCTTGTCCATGCCGGAAGCTAACCCGCTACGCCCGGGGCAGGAATTCGTCGAGCGCGCGAACGAAGGGCTGGGTGATTTCGACGTGCGGACAGTGGCCGCAGTCGAGCGCGATCAACTCGGTGCCGGTGATATGCGCGATCTCGCGGGACGCCGCGATGGGGATGGGGTCGGACGTGCCGTGGAGGATGCAGGAAACGGGATATTGGGACCGGGAAACGGTCGCTGCCAGCTCGGTTCGAAGATCCCAATCGCCGAGTGAATCCCACACGGCCTTCTGGGCGCGGGCCACGACGCGGAAGGGTGTGAGTCTGACGGCGTCGGCGGGATTCTTGAAGTAGCCCATCACCGACAGCTCGAAGGCGCGGCGCTGGTACGCCGCGGGATCCCGCTCGCGCAGCCCGCTGGCGCGCAGCTGCTCCCGCTCGGCCAGGCGCTCGGGCAGGTTCATCCGCCGCGCGAACTCGGTTTCGAATTCGTCACGCCATTCGCGAGTGATGGCGGCGGGCGCGACGAGCGCGAGCCGCTCGACCCGGTCCGGATGCCGGAGTGTGTACAGGAGGGCGAGGAGTCCGCCCCAGGAGTATCCGCAGAGCACCAGGCGCTCGCGCCGCAGCGCGACCCGAATGCCCTCGAGGTCCGCGACGTGGGCTTCCCAGCCGAGGGGCGCTTCGCGCGGAGCGGGAGACTGGCCGCCGCCGCGCTGGTCGTAATAGAAGAGCTCCCGGCCCGTGGCCAGGAGGTCGTACTGGGGCAGCAGGTAATCGTGGCTGGCGCCCGGGCCGCCGTGGAGGACCACGACCAGGGGACCGGTCCCGACACGCCGGGTGAACAACGGGATGCCGTTGACGGTCAGCACAGGGGGAGAACGTAACCCCGGAACGCACGCGGGGGCGGCCGTCTGGCCGCCCCCGCCGCCTAGATCAGGTCCGATCGCGAGCTAGAAAAGAATCCCGCCGGTCAGCAGTAAGTCGGAGCCCGAATGCAGCTGCAACAGTGCTTCGACGTATGGTGTCATCTTCGAATGGGGCAGCTTGAACTTCAATCCCCCCCCGAGGTTCAGTCCGCCCGAGGTCGAGGAGCCGCAGCCCGTGCAGCTCGCACCGAGGATGTCGAGTCCACCACCCGCGTACGGCGTGATGTTCGACTTGGGAACGGTGAAGTTGTAGAAGAGGTTGGCGTTGATTTCCCAGAAATGAACGCCGCTGGTGCCGAAGAAGTAGTCGAACGACCCCACTCCGGTGAGCGGTGCCCCGAACGACTTGGCGAGCCCCAGGTCGATCCGGCCGCCGATTCCGAGATTCAGGCTGTTGGTCCCGAAGTCGATCTGCGGCCCGAACCGCGCCACCTGAGCCGTCAGGCCCGTGCCCGCAAGGCCCAGTACCCCGACCAGGACTGCCGCCGCCATCTGCTTGCGCATAGTGCGAACTCCTCCCTAAGGATGAATATCGGCATAGCCGACCGGGAGCCAGTATACGGGTTGGGGGGTGGGCCCCGCAAGAACGAAACGGGGCCGGTCGGGGGGTTGGTGGATCGCCCGGCGGCCGTAATCTTCATCACTTATGGAAGCCGACGTCCTCGACGCCCGACGTCGTCGCCCGGTCTCGGTCGCCGATCTGGTGGTGCTCTGTCTCATCGGCGCCGCCATCGGTGCCGTCGTGGCGTTCGCGCGCGAATTCAGCGCGCCGTACACCCAGGCAATCCGCATCGATCTCTCCCTGGCTGCCCTGCCGAAATACACGCTCTACTCGCTCTCCCGCGGCGTCATCGCGCTCGTCATCTCGTACGGCTTCGCGCTTGTCTTCGGTTGGGCGGCGGCGTCCTCAGCCACCGCCGAGCGCTTTCTGCTCCCGGTGCTGGACATCCTGCAGAGCATTCCCGTCCTCGGCTTCCTGCCCGGGCTGGTCCTGGGGTTGGTGGCCCTCTTCCCCAGCCGGAACGCTGGTCTCGAGCTGGCGGCGATTCTCATGATCTTCACGGCGCAGGCGTGGAACCTCGCCCTTTCCTTCTATAACTCGCTCAAGAGTGTGCCCGACCCGCTGCGGGAGGCGTCTCGCATCGCCGGATGGGGCCCCTGGCGGATCTTCCGGAGTCTCGAGGTGCCGTCCGCCGCTCCCGGACTGGTGTGGAACGGCATGCTGTCGATGGCGGGCGGCTGGTTCTTCCTGATGGTGAACGAGGCGTTTCAGCTGGGCAACCGCGACTACCGGCTCCCCGGCATCGGGTCGTACATGAGCGTGGCCGTGGACCAGGGCGATCGCCGCGCCATCATCCTGGCACTTGTGGCGATGACCATCATGATCGTCGCGGTCGACCGGCTGCTCTGGCGCCCGGTGGTGGTGTGGGCCCAGCGCTTTCGTCTCGATGATTCGAGCGGTGAGGCGCCGCAGACATCCTGGCTGCTCGAGTTCTTCCGCCGCTCCCGCCTGCGGATGCGGGCCCACGATGTCCGGCGTACCGCGTATCGGACCGCCCGCCGCGCGACCCAGCCGATCCGGCGCTCGCTCCGCAGCGCCAACCGGATGCTGCGGCGGGTGCCGCGGCCGCGGCCCGGCCGCACGCTGCTCATCCGGATCGGCGTCGTACTGCTCGTCGCCCTGGTGCTGGTAGGCGGCGTCTGGGGATTCACCCGCCTCGCGGGGCTGCTGCTGCAGCTCTCGGGTC
>DATMOQ010000137.1:0-3598 GCA_035568195.1 Gemmatimonadales bacterium | reverse complement strand
CGCGCGCCATCGTGGCCACCGGGAGCTACGGCCCTGGTCCCCGCGGCTTCCGTCCCGATCTCGATCTCCCCCAGGGCGGCCAGGCGGTGAGCGGCGTGCCCCAGGTGCTCGAAGCCGTGCGGGAGCAGGCGGCGCGGGGAGCCGACTGGATCAAGGTCTATGCGGACTACGGCCGCGGCCCGGGAGGCGCGGCGGTTCCCACGTTCAGCCAGGAGGAGCTCAACGCGCTCGTGTCCGAGGCGCACTCCTCGGGCCGGCCGGTGGCCGCGCACGCCACTACCGACGAAGGGATGCGACGGGCGATTCTCGCCGGCGTGAACACCGTCGAGCACGGCTTCGGCGGCAGCGACTCGGTTTTCCATCTGATGGCGCAGCACGGCGTCGCGTACCTGCCCACGCTCACTGCGGTGGAGGCGTACGCCGAGTACTTCGACGGGTACCATCGGGGGCAGCCGCCCACGGCGAGCATGCGGGAGGCGGCCCAGGCGTTCCAGCTGGCCCTGAAGAACGGTGTCACCATCGGATGCGGCAGCGACGTGGGCGTGTTCACGCACGGGACGAATGCGCGCGAGATCGAATGGCTGGTGCGGGACGGCATGCGACCCGGGCAGGCCCTCCTGGCCGCCACCGCCGTCGACGCCCGCATCCTGGGCATGGAGAAGCGGATCGGCCGTGTGATGCCGGGGCTCAAGGCCGACCTCGTCGCCGTCGTGGGGGATCCCACCAAGGACGTGTCGGCGGTGAGTCACGTGCAATTCGTCATGAAGGGCGGGGTGATCTACCGCCGAACCTGAGTTCACTTCGAAACAATGATGAAGGCACGTTTCAGTTGCGCACACCACCTGGGAACGCGGCGCCAGTAAGGCTAGTGTAAGGTAGTGCTGGTGATACTTCAGTGGATGGATCGCCATCGGCGGGTGTTGGGGGTGTGGAGTGGGGCCGCGCTCTGCACCGCCTTGGCGTGGTTTGTCGCCACCAGCTGGCCGGATCAGTGGCCCGCCGCGGTCGCGGTGCTGGTCTTCTTCGTCGCCGTCATCGCGGCCATCGCGGTTTCGGTGGCGGGCACGACTCCTTCCCAGCAGTGATCGGACTCCAACGGTGACTCGACTTCGCCAGATGGTCTACCAGACCTCCGTGAGCCTCGGCGCGCGCATCATCGGGCGCATCGAACGCGTCATCACGTGGGGGTCCCTGATCGGCAACCCGGCGTTCTTCGATCCCGCGGAGTTTCCGTGGGTGGGCCCCCTCGAGGAGAGCTGGCGGACCATCCGGCGGGAGCTCGACGCGGTGATGCAGTACTGGGACTCCCTGCCGAACTTTCAGGACATTTCCACGGACCAGCGTACGCTCACGGACGACGACCGCTGGAAGACGTTCTTCCTGTATGCGTACGGCATCAAAGCCGAAGGCAACTGCGGCCGCTGTCCCGAGACCACCCGCCTGGTGGAAGCCGTGCCGGGAATGAAGACGGCGTTCCTCTCGATTCTGGCGCCCGGCAAACACATTCCCGCGCATCGCGGCCCGTTCAAGGGCGTGATCCGGTATCACCTGGGCCTGCTGGTCCCCGAGCCGGCGGACCGGTGTCGTATCCGCGTCGGCGAGGAGGTTCGCTCCTGGCGGGAAGGGCAGAGCCTGGTGTTCGACGACACCTACGAGCACGAAGTGTGGAACGACACCGCGGGCCGGCGGGCCGTGCTGTTCCTCGACGTCGTCCGGCCCCTGCGGTTTCCGGCCAACACCGTCAACGGGCTCATTCTCTCGCTCATCAAGCGCAGCCCGTTCGTCCAGGACGGCGTCCAGAACTACAAGGCGTGGGAGGAGAAGCTCGAGCGCCGGACCCGGGCGGCGGGGTGACCGTGTCCGAGGGGCGTCGCGCGCGGCTGGTGATCAACGCGGACGACTTCGGCCTCTCGCCCGGTGTCACTCGCGGAATCCTGGTCGCCCACCGGGCGGGCACGGTGACGTCCACTTCGATGCTGGCCAACCTGCCGGCATTCGACGATGCCGTGCAGGGCGCCCGCTCGGCGCCGGATCTGGGCATCGGGCTGCACTTCAACCTGACGGTCGGGCGGCCCCTGACGCCGCCGGAGCGGATTCCCTCCCTGGCCGACCCCGCCACGGGACATTTCCACTCGCTGCCCCGACTCGTGGCGCGGGCCTTCTCGGGTCAAATCCTGCCCGCCGACGTGGCCACCGAGTGCCGGGCGCAGATGGCGCGGCTCCGGGAACACGGGTTGACCATCGCCCACCTGGACTCCCATCGCCACGTGCACGTTCTCCCGGGCATCTGGAAAGCGGTCTCGCAGGCCGCCGAGGAAGCCGGCATCGCCAACGTGCGGCTGCCCTTCGACGCCGCCGCGTGGAGCCTGGCCCATCCCCGTGCCCTCGCCGAGCAGATCGCGCTGCGAACCGCATATCGGTGGGCCGGGGGAAACGGATACCAGCCGGAAGCAGATCACTTTCGCGGCGGAATGCTGTACCCGCAGCGCCGCTTCAAGGAACGTCTACTCCGCGTGCTCGATGGTCTGGGGGCCGGGCTCACGGAGCTGATGGTGCACCCGGGCTACGCGGACCCCGATCTCTCCCAATGGGACGGCTACACCTGGGAGCGAGAAGAAGAGCTCTCGGCCCTGGTGGATCCCGTGGTGCGGGCCCGGCTGGGGGCGGGGGACATCGCGCTGACCACGTTCGACCGGCGTGTATGCCGTCGGCCGCCGGTCCGTCCCGCGACCCCGCGGGTCTCCGTCATCGTACCGGCGTACAACGAATCCCGGTACCTCCCGCGCCTTCTCGCATCGATCGACGTCGCACGGCAGCGCTTCTCGCCGGACCCGCGCGCCGTGGAAGTGATCGTGTCCGACAATCAGTCCACGGACGGCACGGGGGACGTCGCCTGCGAACGCGGGGCCCGGGTGGTCACGGAGCCCCGTCGCGTGATCGGCGCGGTACGCAACGCCGGTGCGAGGATCGCCACCGGCGACGTCTTCCTGTTCGTCGATGCGGACTCGGTCATCCATCCGGAGACCTTCACGCGCGTCGCCGCCGCGCTTGAGACCGGCTCAGTGATCGGAGGTGCGACCGGGGTCACCATGGACCGCTGGTCCGCCGGCATCGCCCTGACCTACGCGGTGCTCGAGGCCTGCTGCTGGGTGAGTGGCTGGGACACCGGTGTCCTGTTCTGCGGGCGCGAGGCCTTCCTGGCGGTGGGCGGATTCCCCGAAGACCTGCTGTTTGCGGAGGACCTGGCGTTTTACTCCGCGCTCCGCCGCCTGGGCCGCGCGCGCCGGAAGCGATTCGTCCGCCTCCCGGGCGTCCGCACCGTCACCTCCACGCGAAAGTTCGACCAGTTCGGTGACTGGGGGTGGCCGGTGGCCAACGCGAAGGTGCTGTGGTTCTCCCTCATTCACTCCCCGCGAGCGCGAGCGCTCGTCGAGCGGCACTGGTACCGTGTGAGACCCTGACCGATGGTCCCCTGGCTGTTGCTGGCGGCCGCCGTCGCGGGCGATTCGGGGCGCTCCTTTCAGATCGCGGTGGCACCGGGAGAATCTCTCCATGTGGCCGTGTTCGGTCGGGGGAAGCCGGTCGTACTGATCCCGGG
>DATMOQ010000136.1:0-7834 GCA_035568195.1 Gemmatimonadales bacterium | reverse complement strand
TGACGCCCGACAGCCCGCCGATGATGAACATCGCGATGAACGCCACCGAGAAGAGCAGCGGCGTATCGAACCGGATCTGGCCGCCCCACAGGGTGGCGATCCAGTTGAAGATCTTCACACCCGTGGGGATGGCGATGAGCATGGTAGTGGACGAGAACACCGCGTCCGCGATGGGCCCGAGGCCCACCGAGAACATGTGGTGACTCCAGACCCCCCAGCCCATGAAGGCGATCAGGATCCCGGAGTAGACCACCACCGTGTACCCGAACAGCGGCTTCCGCGAGAACGTGGGCAGAACCTCGGAGACCACGCCCATCGCCGGCAGGATGAGGATGTAGACCTCGGGGTGCCCGAAGAGCCAGAACAGGTGCTGCCAGAGCACCGGGTCGCCGCCCGCCTGGACCTGATAGAAGTGCGTTCCGAAGAACCGGTCGAACATCAGGAACACCAGCGCCACGGTGATCACGGGGAACGCGGTGATCAGGAGGAACGACGTCACCAGGGTCATCCAGCTGAACACCGGGAGCCGCATCATCTTCATCCCGGGCGCCCGGAGGTTCAGGATGGTGATGATGAAGTTGAATCCGCCCGCGAGGGACGAGACGCCCAGGATCTGCAGACCCAGGAGCCAGAAGTCGATGTTGGGGCCGATGGAGTACTGCCGCTCGGTCAGGTTGGCATAGCCGAACCAGCCGCCGTTGGGGGCCACCGACAGCCGGCCGGCGTGGAACAGGGGCCCCACGAACCAGGACAGGTTCATGAAGATCCCACCCAGCAGGAAGACCCAGTAGCTGAACGCGTTGAGGCGCGGGAAGGCGACGTCGCGGGCACCGATCTGCAGCGGCACGATGAAGTTGAAGAACGCCACGGACAAGGGCATCAGTGCCAGGAAGATCATCGTGGTGCCGTGCATGGTGAACAACTCGTTGTACGTCTGCGCCGACACGACGTGGCCGTTGGGCTGCGCCAGCTGCGAGCGGATGAGCAGGGCTTCGATGCCGCCCACCAGGAAGAAGCAGGCCGCGGTCCAGAAATAGAGCTTGCCGATCCGCTTGTGATCGACGGTGGTGAGCCAACTCTTCAGTCCCGTGGGTTCGGTCATTTGAGGCTCATCAGGTAGGCGACGATGGCCTGCAGATCGGCCGGCTGCAGGTTCATGTCCATCATCACCGAGCCGGGCTTCCGCTGCGGCGCGTGGTTCACCCACAGCGCCAGGTCCAGCGAATCCTCAGGGAAGGTCGCGCCGGCGATGGTGGTCCGGCTGGCCAGGTGAGTCAGGTTGGGACCGATCACCCCCGCCGAAACGCCCTGGATGGTATGGCAGGCGATGCAGGCGCCGTGCGCGAACGTGTTCTTGCCGGTGGCCTGGATGGTGCTCGCCCTGGGCTCGACCGGCGGAGCCTTCTGGTTCGCGACCCAGGCGTTGAACGCCGAGTCGGTTTCGACGAAAGCCCGGAGCCGCATATTCGCGTGGGAATCGCCGCAGAACTCGGCGCATTGGCCCATGTACTCGCCGGTGGAGTCGGCCTTGAAAACGATGTGGTTCACGTGGCCGGGGACGACGTCACGCTTCGCCGCGATGGCCGGAATCCAGAAGCTGTGGATCACGTCATTGGACGTCATGTCCAGTGCGATGGTCTTGCCCACCGGAAGGTGCAGCTCGTTGGCGGTGACCACGCCCAGGTCGGGGTACCGGTACTCCCACCACCACTGATGGCCGATCACCTGGATCTTCACGGCGTCCGCCGGAGCCGGCGCCTGGGTCTCGAAGATGGTCCGGATGGTCGGCACCGCGACCATCACCAGGATGAGCACCGGAGCCAGCGTCCAGGTGATCTCGAGCGCGGTGTGGCCGTGCGTGGGCTTGGGGGCCGGCGCGCCGGGCCGGGCCCGGAACCGGAACAAGGCGTAGACCAGAAGGCCTTCCACTACCACAAACACGCCCACCGCCCACCCGAAGATCCCGGTAAACAGGTGGTCGATGGCGAACCCCAGGTCGGACCGGGGGTGCAGGGTGGATTGCGGGAAGGGCCCGGCACAGGCCGCGAGGGCCAGCAGGAGACCGGGGAGTAAGCGCTGAATCAGGCGATGTCGTCTGAGCACGGAGGCGATCGTCTCGGTCGCGAAAAGGCGCCCAGAAGGTAGCATGCAAGAGCCTCGCAATCAACGATATCGGGGTGCATCTTCACCAGCCGCGAAACGGGCCGTCACCACCCGATTTTCGGAGACCAGCATGCACCGCGTCCTCGCCGCCGCGCTCCTCGTCGCGGCCGTTCCCCGTCCGTCCGGCTCCCCCACACTTTTTCGGCACCGTGTCCCCGACGCGCCCGGACTCGGCTACTACCGGTTTCCGGCCCTCCACGGCGACACGCTGGTGTTTACAGCCGAGGGAGACCTCTGGATGGTGAGCGCCGGGGGTGGCGTGGCACGGCGGATCACCAGTGGCCAAGGCGAAGAAACCAACGCGACCATCTCCCCGGACGGGAGAACCATCGCGTTCCTGGCGTCGTACGAGGGGCCGGCCGAGGTCTATACCGAGCCCGTGAACGGTGGCGTGCCGACCCGGCGGACCTGGGGGGGCGGACTCCCGGTCGGCTGGACGCCCGACGGCAGGCTCCTGATCACGTCCGGAGTCCTCTCCACCCTTCCCGGCACGCGCCTGTTCACGCTGGACTTGGCGACCGGCGCCCGGGTCCCCGTGCCCCTCGCGCAGGCGTCGGACGGCGCCTACGATCGCGCCGGAGGCACGCTGGCGTTCACGCGCTTCGCGTTTCAGGGGAGCCACACCAAGCGCTATAAAGGAGGGACGGCCCAGAGCCTCTGGAAACTTCCGGCCGGCGGGGCCGAAGCCGCTCCGCTCACCGGGGACTACCCGGGCACCAGCAAGACGCCGATGTGGTGGCAGGGGCGCATCTATTTCGTGTCGGACCGCGACGGCTCGATGAACCTCTGGTCCATGGACGCCGACGGGCACGACCTCAAGCAGCTGACCCACCACCAGGGCTGGGACGTCCAGTCCCCCGCCCTGGCCGACGGCAAGATCGTCTACCAGCTCGGCGCCGATCTTTGGGATTACGACATCGCTACCGGCCAGGGACACGTCATCCCCATCACCCTGACTTCCGATTTCGATCAGTTGCGGGTCCGCTGGATTGCGAAGCCGATGGACTACGTCACCGCTACTCACGTTTCCCCGAACGGCGATCGCGTGGCGCTGACCGCCCGCGGTCAGGTGTTCGTGGCGCCGGTGGGACCGGGGCGTCTAGTGGAGGCCTCGCGGCACCAGGGCGTCCGCTACCGCTCAGCCCGCTTCAGCCCCGACGGCAAGTCGCTGACCGTGCTGTCGGATGAATCGGGTGAAACCGACTGGTGGAAGTTTCCGGCGAACGGCGTGGGTGCCGGTGAGCAGCTGACCAGCGATGCGAAGGTCCTCCGCTGGGACGGGGCGACCTCCCCGGATGGGAAGTACCTGGCGTATTACGACAAGAATCAGACCCTCTGGCTCCTTGATCTCGTGGCGAAGAAGACGGTGAAGATCGAAGCATCTCCCGACGGCGACTACCAGGATCTCATCTGGTCCCCGGACTCCAAGTGGCTCGCGTATACCCGGCCCCAGGCGACATTCTCGACGGTGGTGCTGTACTCGATCGGGTCGGGTAAGGCCACGCCGGTCACCACGCCCCGCGCGGACAGCTATTCCCCGGGATGGAGCGCGGATGGCAAGTGGCTCTACTTCCTCTCGAACCGGACTTTCCGCTCTCCGATCGGCTCGCCGTGGGGGCCCCGCGCGCCGGAGCCCTTCTTCGACAAGCAGGTCAAGATTTACCTGGTCTCTCTGGTGAAGGGCCTGCGGTCGCCGTTTCAGCCCAAGGATGAGACCCCCGCCCCTCCGGCGGACACGGGCAAACACGACGTGGTCGTGACGGTCGATCTGGACGGAATCACGGACCGGCTCTTCGAGGCTCCCGTGCCGGCGGGGAACTTTGCGAATCTCACCGTGGGCTCGGACCGCCTCTTGTATCTCACGTTCGGACCCGCCTTCGAAGCCCCCCGCACCCTGATGTCGCTCGAAATCAGCAATCAGTCGCCGAAGGCGAAGACCGTTTCCGAGGAGATCGCGCAGTACGAGCTGACCGCCGACCGCAAGAAGCTGATGATCAGGAAAGACGAGGACGTCTACGTGGTGGACGCCGCCACCGCCCCGGCGACGCTCGACGCCAAGTCCCAGGTCCAGCTCTCCGGGTGGACTTTCCCCATCGATCCGCGGGAGGAGTTCGCCGAGATGTTCCGCGAGGCCTGGCGCCTGGAGCGGGACTACTTCTACGACCAGCACATGAACGGCGTGGATTGGCCGGCGATGCGGACGAAGTACGCGCCCCTCGCGGCGCGGGTCACGAGCCGCGGCGAGCTGTCGGACGTGCTGGCCCAGATGGTGAGCGAGCTGTCGGCACTGCACATCTTCGTCTACGGCGGCGACTTCCGGCAGGGCCCGGACCAGATCGTCCTCGGCTCCCTGGGCGCCACCTACGACCGGGATTCGGCGAATGGCGGCTGGCGCATCACGCACATCTACAAGTCCGACCCGGATTTCCCGGCGCAGCGCTCGCCGCTCGCCGTGCCCGCCCTGGGCGTTTCCGACGGCGATGTGATTCAGGTGGTGAACGGCGTGCCGGCCCTGTCGGTGACCGATATCGACGCCCTGCTCGAGAATCAGACCGGGAAGGAAGTGCTGCTGCGGGTGAGGACGCCGGGGGGCACTCCAAGTGTTGGAGGGCGCGACGTCGTGGTGACGCCCATCTCCCGCGGCGCCCTCGGCGCGCTCCGGTACAGTGAGTGGGAGTACACGCGCCGGCTCGCCGTTGACGCGGCCAGTCACGACTCGATCGGATATGTCCATCTGCGCGCCATGGGGCAGCAGGACATGGCCCAGTTCGAGCGCGACTTTTATCCCGGGTTCAACCGGCAGGGCATGATCATCGACGTCCGCCACAACAATGGCGGCAACATCGACAGCTGGGTGCTCGAGAAGCTGATGCGGAAGGCGTGGATGTACTGGCAGGACCGGATCGGCTCGCCCTACTGGAACATGCAGTGGGCCTTCCGTGGCCACATCGTGGTGCTCTGCGACGAGGGCACGGCCTCGGACGGCGAGGCCTTTACCGAGGGCTTTCGTCGCCTCGGTCTGGGCCACGTGATCGGCACCCGGACCTGGGGCGGCGAGATCTGGCTCTCGTCCTCGAACGTGCTCGAGGACCGCGGCATTGCCACCGCCGCGGAGAACGGCGTGTACGGGCCCGAGGGCGCCTGGCTCATCGAGGGGCACGGAGTGGACCCGGATACGGTGGTCGACAACCTCCCGGGTGCCACCTATCGAGGACAGGACGCGCAGCTGGACGCCGCCGTCGCGTATCTGCGGGCGGAGATGAAGGCGCATCCGACACCGGTGCCGCCGCCCCCGGCCTATCCGGATAAGAGTCACTGAGGCGCTAAGGCCCCTTAGCCTCTATCTTCACGTCTCTTATGCAAGACCTCCTTCCCCAGCTCGAAGCGGCGCTCGCCGGCAAGTACCGCTTCGAGCGGGAGCTGGGAGGTGGCGGCATGAGCCGGGTCTACCTCGCCGAGGAGGTGGGTCTGGCCCGGAAGGTGGTGGTGAAGGTGCTCGCGCCCGAGCTTTCGGCCGGCGTCAACGCCGACCGCTTCCGGCGCGAGACGCAGCTCGCCGCGTCCCTCCAGCATCCGCACATCGTCCCCCTGCTCACGGCGGGAACGGCCGGAGACCTCCTCTACTTCACCATGCCGTACGTGGAGGGCGAGTCACTCCGCGCCCGGGTAAAGCGCGAGGGTGCCCTGCCCCTGCGGGACGCCTCCCGCATTCTCCACGACGTGGCCGACGCGCTGGCCTATGCGCACGCGCGGGGCGTGGTGCACCGCGACATCAAGCCCGACAATGTGCTCCTTTCGGGCAATCACGCCCTGGTGGCCGACTTCGGAATCGCCAAGGCGATCTCGGCGTCGGCCGGCTCGAGCGGGCTGACGTCCGTCGGCGTGGCCATCGGCACGCCGGCGTACATGGCGCCCGAGCAGGCTGCCGGCGATCCCACGGTCGATCATCGCGCCGACATCTATTCCTTCGGCGCGCTGGCCTACGAGGCGCTCTCCGGGCACCAGCTCTTCGAAGGCATGAGCCCGCAGCAGACCCTGGCCGCGCACCTCACCGAGCCTCCGGTGGACATCGCGCGGCGCCGCCCGCAGGTGCCGCCGGAGCTCGCGGAGCTGGTGATGGCGTGCCTCGAGAAGAACGCCGCCGACCGGCCCCAGACCGCGGACGAAGTCCTGCGGGTCCTCGACGGCACCGGGACCCTGACCTCGGGTGGCACGCGTCACACCCGGGCCCCGGCCGGCGGGTCGGGAGGGGGGGGCTTGAGGCCGCGCACCCGCCGGATCGTGACGGCCGTCGCGGCGCTCGCGGGTCTCCTGGTGGTGTGGGGCGTCCTGAGCCGTGGCGGGAGCCATACGCTCGACGACGACAAGGTGGCGGTGGCGCCTTTCGACGTCCTCGATCCGTCGCTCCAGCTTTGGCGCGAAGGGCTGGTGGACATTCTGGCCCGTTCCCTCGACGGCGCCGGCCCGCTGCGGACCGTGTCGCCCACCGTCATCGTGAAGCGATGGACCGGACGCGCGGACCCCATCGCCGCGCGCGCCCTGGGCCAGAACACCGGCGCCCGGATCGTGGTGTACGGCGCGCTCCTGAACTCGGGCCCTGATTCCGTCCGCCTCACCGCGAACGTGCTCGACGTCTCGAACGGCGCGGAGCTCGGCGCCGTCGACCTCCGCGACCACCGCGACCGTCTCGACCGGCTGGCCGATTCCGTGGCGGTCCACGTGCTGCAGGCCATCGGGGCCACCCGCATCCGCGGGCTCGGTCTGGCCCGCGCCACGAGCATCGGCTCGGCATCCCTGCCGGCGGTCCGGGCCTTTCTCACCGCTGAGCAATTCCTCCGCCGCTCCGAGTGGGACTCCGCCCTCACGTCGTATCAGCAGGCTTTCGGCATCGACTCCGGCTTTACGCTCGCGTACGCCCACGCCGGGCTGGCCGCGGGCTGGGGGCGGTCCGGCGCGGACACCCTCACCACTCGATACCAGCTGCGGGCGGGAGCCCTGAATCACGGTCTCGCGCCGCGCGACTCGTTCCTGGTGCAGTCCGAGTCCCTGATGACGATGGTGTTCGAAGGACCCCAGACCCTGGGCGGAAAATGGTGGACCTACGGGAAACGCGCGGTCGCCACCCTGGAAGAGGCGGTCCGGCGTTACCCCGAAGATCCCGAGCTCTGGTACAGCCTGGGGGACGCCCGCTTCCACGCCGGGATGCTCGCTGGCGAGTCGTCCCGCCAGAGCCTGGACGCCTTCGACAAAGCGATCGAGCTCGACTCGACCTTCTCGCCCGCGTACGTGCACCCCATGCAGCTCGGCGCCCTCCTCGACGGGCCACCCGGCGGGCTGCGCTACGCGGCGGGGTACCTGCGGGCGCGTGGGGGCGGCCGGTACGCGGGCGAAGCCCGGGCGATCAGTACCTTGCTGGATCCGGGCACGACGCCGGCCCATCGCGCCCGGGTGGTGGACTCGGTGGCCGGATTGGCCGGCGGCGCCAACGGCAGGCCGGTGTTCGTCGGCTCCGAGTTCACGCAGGCGACGCTGGCCCTGCAGGACTCCGCCGAATCGGACGTGCGCTGGGGACGCGCGGTGGCGGCGGGCCTGCTCAAGAATGCGCGCAGTGCGGGCGACACGCTCAACGCCAGGGGACTGGAGGCGCTCTCGCTCGCCAATCGGGGACATC
>DATMOQ010000135.1:0-7805 GCA_035568195.1 Gemmatimonadales bacterium | reverse complement strand
CGACGACGTCGGGATTCCGGTCGGCGCGACGCCCGTGGCGCCGAAGATCCAGGACCTTTCGCACAACACCGTCGACCTGGCCAAGTACGTCGGCCACGGTCCGGTGCTGCTCGAGTTCTGGGCGACCTGGTGCCCCATCTGCCGCGAGCTGCAACCCAGAATGACGGCCGCCTACGACAAGTACGGAAAGAAGGTCACGTTCCTGGCGGTGGGAGTGGCCGTGAACGAGACGCCGGCTTCCATCCAGCGCCACCTCACCGATCATCCGGTGCCGTACCAGGTGCTGTGGGATTCGGGGGGGAACGCCACGCGCGCGTTCCTGGCGGTGGCGACGTCGTACGTGGTGATCTTGAACGCGAAGGGCGCCGTCGCGTATACCGGGACCGGATCGGACCAGGATCTCGACGGCGCCCTCGAAAAGGCGCTCAAGGAGTAGACTACTTCGTGACCGAGTCGACTGCGGCCTTGAGCTCCGTGTAGTTGGCCGGATCGAGCACGTGGAACGGTGACATCACGTGCGAGATCTTCCCCGCGGAGTCGACCACGAACAGGTAGCGGACGTCCATCTTGTCTTTGGCCGAGTAGGACCCGTACGCACGGCCCACCGCACCATTGGAATCGGAAGCAAACACAAACGGGAATTCTTCTTCGCGCATCCACGCGTTGAGCGTCGTGTCGGCGTCGACGCTGATGCCGATCACCACCACCCCGCGTCCATCCTTGAACATCGTCGCGTACTGATCACGGTACGCGTGCATTTGGATGGTTCAGCCTTTGGTGCGCGCCTGGTAGAAGAAGGCGATGACCACCGTCTTGCCGCGGAAGTCCGAGAGATGGACGGGCTTGCCGAGGACGCCGTAGCGCGTCGCGCCGGGAAGCGCGAAGTCGGGTGCCTGGGTTCCGACCGCCAGCGGCGTCGGTCCGGCGGGGGCCGCGGGGGCGGTCGCCGGGGTCTGGGCCCGAGCGGCGGCGGTGAGCAGCAGGCCGGCGACGCTCAGAGTGAGGACTCGCTGCATGGGGCTCCCTTGGATGGACGCCGGAATTTAGCTCAATCGGGTTCGATGGTGAGGTCCCGGCGTCTCACGAAGCCCTCTACGATTGTCCGGGCCCGGTCCGCGTCGTCGTCGTCCACCCACACCGATGGTGTGGTGTGGTTGTCGAAGGGGACGCCCCCGCGGACGAGGAACAGAAACTCGCCCTGAACCGTCGCTTCGATGCCCTCACTCCCCAGCACGGCGCGGAGGAGATGGGCCTCCACGGGATCGCGCGCCGAGAAGACCATTCTCACCGGAGCACGTCCAGCGCGACCTCCACGCGGCCGAAGGGCGCGCTCACCTGGACGCCCTGGACCGCCCCCCGCACCTCGGCGAGCATCTCCCGCGCGATCTTGACGCCTTCGGCCAGCGCCGCCTCGCGGCCCCGCTCCTGGGCCTCCCGCATCCGCCGCAGGATGTCCTCCGGCACCGATACGCCGGGGACCTCGTTGGCCAGGAACTCCGCGTTCCGCAGGCTCACCAGCGGCCAGATCCCGGCGACGACCGGAATGCGGAAGCTCTCGACCCGTTTCAGAAATGCCTCGAGCTGGCGGGGGTCGAACACCGGCTGGGTCACCGCGAAATCGGCCCCGGCGTCCACCTTCCAGGCGAAGCGCGACAGCTCGCGATCCTGATCCGGCGCCCCCGGATTCACGCCGACGCCGATGACCCAGCGCGTCGGCGAGCCGATGGGGTTGTGCCCGGGATCCAGGCCCTGGTTCAGCCGGTAAACCAGGTTGGTCAGCCCTATCGAGTCGATGTCGAAGACCGCGGTGGACTCGGGGTAGGGGCCCATTTTCGGAGGATCGCCGGTGATGATCAGCACGTTGCGGAGCCCCGCCGCCGCGGCGCCCAGGAGATCCGACAGCATGCCGAGGAGATTGCGGTCGCGGCAGCAGTAGTGCATCACGGTCTCTATGCCCGTCTCCCGCTCGACCAGGAGCGCAGAGGGAATCACCCCCATGCGGCTCATCGCCCGGGGACCGTCCGGGATGTTCACCGCATCGACCCCGGCGGCCTTGAGCGCGCGGCATTGTGCCAGCATCGGAGCCGGATCCACGCCCTTGGGCGGGAGGATCTCGACCGTGGTGACCAGCTCACCCCGGGACAGCTTGGCCCCCCAGTGGGAGCGCTCGGCCAGGGCCACCGGTTCGACCCCTGCCGGCGGAGTCACCTCGGCGCGTGACACGACCGCCGCGTGGCGCCGGGGGGAAACGCTCGCGACGTAGGCCCGGATCCGCTTGATGTGCTCCGGCGTGGTCCCACAGCAGCCGCCGACGAACCGCGCCCCCGCTTCGACCATCCGCTTGGCGTAGTTCGCGACGTATTCCGGGGACGCGAGATAGATCTTCCGGTCCTCCACCGCCTTGGGCAGACCCGCGTTCGGCTGGCCGGACAGGGGGCGGTCGGTGACCTTGGACATCCGCTCGATGGCGTCGAGCACGCCGTCCGGTCCGACCGAACAATTCACGCCCACGACGTCCGCTCCCCACTCCGTGAGCGTCTTGGCGAAGTCCTCGGGTGCGGTTCCCAGGTACGTCAGGCCGTCGGTACCGACGGTCATCTGGGCGACGACGGGCAAGTCGCTCGCCGCGCGCACCGCGTCGAGGCCGGCCCGAAGCTCGTCCAGATCGCTGAAGGTTTCGAGAATGAATCCGTCCACGCCACCATCCAGCAGCCCGCGCACCTGGCGCGCGAAGTGCGCCTGTGCTTCGGCGCGGGAGGTGGGCCCGAACGGCTCGAGCCGGAGACCCAGCGGACCGATGGCCCCCACTACCGACGCCTGGTCCCGGGCCGCGGCCCGGGCCAGCTCGGCGGCCGCGCGATTGATCCGCTCGGTCTCGTCCGCCAGGCCGTAGGCGGAGAGTTTGGCGGGGCTGGCCCCGAAGGTGTTGGTCTCGAGGATCTCGGCGCCGGCGGCCACGTACGCCTCGTGGACCGACCGGACCAGGGCGGGCTGTTTGAGGGCCAGCTCGTCATAACAGACGTTCAAAAAGAAACCCTGGGCATAGAGCTGCGTGCCCATGGCGCCGTCGAAGACGTGGACGCGCCCATCGTCGATGAGTGCGCGGAGAGTCGGAGTGGTCACGGTGGTGCCCGCAATCTAATAGATTCAGGCACCCTTTCAGCCCGCCCGGGAGCCTGCCTGTGCCTTCGATCGCCTACTTTCACCCCATCCTCGTGCATTTCGTCGTCGCCCTGCTGTATGTGGGCGTCGGATTCCGGATCGTCTCCCTCACGGGGAAGCTGCAGTTCACCAACCTCGGCGCCCTGACGCTCATCCTGCTCGGCACCGGGGCGGCGGTCCTGGCGGTGCAATCCGGCCACGACGCGCACGCGGTCGTGGAGCGCATTCCGGGCGTCCGCGCGGCGGTGGGAACCCACGAGGAATGGGGCGAGCGGACCCGCAACGTGTTTCTCGTGGTGGCGCTCATCGAGCTGATCGCGTTCGCGCTCCGGAAGTCGAGCTCCTACCGCGCACTGCTCGTGGTATCGGCGGTGGCCGGACTGGGCGCCTCGGTGGTGCTGTTCATCGCGGGCGACAAGGGCGGCGACATTGTCTACGAATACGGCGGCGGGCCGGGCCTGCGGAGCGGCGACACGAGCGACGTAAGCCGCCTGCTCATGGCAGGGCTGTACAACGAGGCGATGCAGGAGCGGAAGGCGGGACAGAATGCGGATGCCGCGGCCCTCATCGACCAGATGGCGAAACGCTTCCCCAACGACACCACGGTCCGGCTGCTGGCAGTGGAGTCCCTCATCCTGGACAAGAAGGATGGGAAGGGCGCGCTGGCGGCCCTCAAGGGGTTCAGCGTCCCGCCCGACGGCCCCAGGTTCCTGCGCTTCCGGCTCCTCCTCCTGAGGGCCGATGCGTATCAGGCGGCGGGGTTCACGGATTCCGCGCGCGCGACGCTGCGAGGGGCGCCGGCCGAGTTTGCGAACAACCCGAACGTGAAGAGCCGGCTCGACAAGTTGAAATAGGGATTCAGGGAGGCGGGCCGGGCCCCGTCACAACACGACTGAGAGCAGCACCATTCTGAGGACGAGCAGGACGATCCACGCCACGATCGGACTGAAGTCGAACCCGGAGAACGGCGGCAGGACTTTCCGGATGGGCTCCACCAGCCAGTCGGTGAGCCGATAGGCGGGCCGCGCCCAGCGCGAGTAGCGGAACGCTCCGATCCAGGAGCCGACCACCCGGACGATCAGGGCGATGAAGAGCACGTCGTACGCTCCCTCCACCAGCAGGCGGAGGACTTCGACGAACCCGCCCCGATACGCGTCGCGGAGATCATAGAACACACCGACGGCGCCCCGCGTGAGCCAGATCAGCAGGAGTCCGGCGATGGCCGTGCCGACCACCAACCACCATCCCGCTTGCGACGGTAAGCCGCCGAGCCGGACCACACGGGTCTCGACCGGCGTCAGCACCGGGTCGGAGCTCTTCTTCAGGAAGCGTCCCAGCGGCGAGAACGGGGAGATCTTCTGCGTCCGGACCAGCCAGGACGCGGTGGCCGCGCCTCCGGCAAGACAGAAGGCCACGAACACGGCGTCTCGCACCACGGTGACGAGCTGGTACATCGGAATGCGCTACCGGGGCCGGGCGTACAGGCCGATCAGCTCGGCCTGGCCCAGGACGTGGCCGGTCATGGCCTTTCGCACATCGTCGCGGCTGGCCCCCGGTTCGAGGGGAAGCGCGGCGTCGACGGCGAAAAGCGTGAAGTGGTAGTGATGAGGAGCTCCGGGAGGGGGACAGGATCCGTCGAATCCCACCTTGCCGAAGTCGTTCGTCCCCTGAGCCGCACCAGCGACCTGCGCCGGATGGGGCTTCTTGGGGAGGCCTTCCGGGAGATCAAGAACGGAGCCAGGCACGTTGTACAGGACCCAGTGGACGAACCCGCCGACCTTCCGAACATCAGGATCGGCGTCGATCAACACGAACGTCCTGGTGCCGGCGGGCGCGCCCGACCACGCGAGCGGTGGGGAGAGGTTCTCGCCGTCGCAGGTGTGCCGGACCGGGATGGGAGTGCCGCCCACGAAGCTGGGGCTGGTGAGCGTGAACGTCACAGGTCCTCCGAGGGCCAGGACGGTCGCGCACAGTCCGGCCGCGACGAATCTCACTGGAATGCCTGCGCGACGATCCGGTCCTGCTCGACCTTGTGAGGTCCGGGATACCCCTCGGCAGGGCTCGAGCGCTCGGGCCGGGAGAGGTCGCGGATGGTGATGTTGGTCAGCGCGTCCCGCAGCTTGGGCAGCGCGAATTTCCGCGCGCCCATGTTCCGCGGCTCCTCCTGCACCCACATCACTTCGGTGAGCTTGGGATACCGCCTGGCGACGGCAGCCACGAGCTCCGCGGGGAAGGGATAGAGGAGCTCGACCCGTCCCACGGCCACGTTGGCCGCACCCGCGCGGGCCGGCGCGGCCAGCAGGTCGTAGTAGATCTTGCCGCTGCACAGCACCAGCCGGGTGACCTGATCGCGCCGGTTGGCGGCCTCGGGGTCGTCGAGGACGGCCTGGAAGGTCCCGCCCGTGAGCTCCGCAAGCGACGACGTGGCCGCGGGGAGCCGCAGCAGGCTCTTGGGGGTCATCACCACCAACGGCCGGATCTCGGCGTGCCGGGCCTGCCGTCGCAGCAGGTGGAAGTACTGCGCCGGCGTGGTCGGATTGGCGACCCGGATGTTGCCTTCGGCGCCGAGTGACAGATAGCGCTCCAGCCGGGCGCTCGAGTGCTCGGGCCCGCCTCCTTCGTAGCCGTGGGGCAGGAGCATGGTGAGGCGCGAGGTCTGGCCCCATTTAGCGAGGCCCGCGACCAGGAACTGGTCGATGATGACCTCGGCTCCGTTGGCGAAGTCCCCGTACTGGGCTTCCCAGAGCACCAGCGCGTCCGCCGCCGCGACGGCATACCCGTATTCGAAGCCCAGACACGCCGCTTCGGAGAGCGGAGAGTTGTGGAGCTCAAATGGCGCGCGCGCCGTGGCGAGGTGCTGGATGGGCGCCCACCGGCGGTCGTTCGTCGGGTCGTGCAGCATGAGGTGCCGCTGGGCGAACGTGCCCCGCTCCGTGTCCTGTCCAGTCAGACGGATGGGCGTGCCCTCGGTCAGGAGGGACGCGAACGCCAGGGCCTCGGCCTGCGCCCACTCGATCCCGCCTTTCACGATGGTCTCACGCCGCCGCTCGAGCTGACGCTTGAGCTTGGGGTGGATGGTGAAGTCGGCCGGGACTTCCAGCAGGGCGGAGTTCAGCGCGGTGAGCTGCTCCGCGGACACCGCCGTCCCGGGCTCGCCGTTGGTGGAGCGGGGGACCCGATCGTCGCCGTGTTTCCGGGCCGGGGCCGTGGCCAGTCCCTGCTTGATCGCGTCCAGCTTCTGATAGGCGGCCTCCGCCTCGGCCTGCGCCGCCTCGGCCGTGATCACGCCCCGCTGCGTGAGGACCGCCGCGTATTTCTCCCGGACGGTGGGCGTCTGCTTGATGCGCTCGTACATCAGGGGCTGCGTGTACGCCGGTTCGTCACCCTCATTGTGCCCGTGCCGGCGGTAGCCCACGACGTCGATCACGACGTCGCCGTGGAATTTCTCCCGGTACATCCACGCGAGACGCACCGAGGCCAGGCAGGCCTCGGGGTCGTCCGCGTTGACGTGAATGATGGGAACGTCGAAACCCTTGGCGAGGTCGCTCGAGTAATCGGTGGAGCGACCTTCCGTCGGAGTCGTGGTGAAGCCGATCTGATTGTTCGTGATCAGGTGGATCGTGCCCCCGGTGCTGTACCCGGGGAGCCGGGCGAGGTTGAAGGTCTCGGCGACCACACCCTGGCCGGCGAACGCGGCGTCTCCGTGGATCAGAACCGGGATGGCCGTGTCCAGGCTGGACGGCGCGTCCGTCGCCGTCCGGTCGGTCTGCTCGGCGCGGGCCCGTCCTTCCACCACCGGGTTCACGGCCTCGAGGTGACTGGGATTGGGAAGCAGGATCACGCGGATGGATTTGCCCGACGGGAGGGTGTAGTCGCCGTCGGCGCCCAGGTGGTATTTGACGTCGCCGGTGACGGCGTCGGGGTCGGCCTCGTCTCCCGCGGGCCCGCCTTCGAATTCCTCGAGGATGGCGTCGTACGGCATGCCGACGATGTGCGCCAGGACGTTGAGCCGTCCGCGATGCGCCATGCCCATCACGACTTTCCGGGATCCGGCGTGCGCCGCGAGCTCGAGGGTGAGCTCGAGCATCGGCACCGTGATATCCACGCCTTCGATCGAAAAGCGCTTCTGGCCCAGATAGGCGCGCTGCAGGAAGCGCTCGAGCGCGTCCACCTTGGTGAGATGGCCGAGCAGTTGCTTCTGCTGGTCGGGGGTGAGGGGCTTGGCGTGCTCGCCCGACTCGATCACCCGGCGGAGCCAGAGCCGCTGCTCGTGGCTGGCGATGTGCTCGACCTCGTACGCGATGGTGCCGCAGTACGTGGCCTTGAGCTGCGGGAGCGCCTCGGCGAGGGTCCGCCCGGAGACGTAGATCCGCAGCACCTCGGTGGGGATGCCGGCCATCACCTCGGGCGTGAGTCCCAGGGGGCCGGGATCCAGGGCGGGGTCGCCGCGGGGCTCGGAGCCCAGGGGATCGAGGCGGGCCGCGAGGTGGCCGAAGTTCCGGTAGGCCTTCACCAGGGACATCGCGGCCGCGACGTGCCTGAGATCCTCCACTGAATGGGCAGCGCCTGTCATCGGCGGCCGTACGCCGGGAGCCGTACTCTCCGGTGCAGGGGGCGGTACGGCTGCTGGCTCCCGGCTCCCG
>DATMOQ010000134.1:0-3072 GCA_035568195.1 Gemmatimonadales bacterium | reverse complement strand
CTCGACCATCACTTCCTGCCCCACCACCCGCTTGGCCACTTCCCGGGTGAGGGCGGTCGCGAGGGCCGCTTCCGTCGCCACGGGCTTGGAGGTCCGTCCACTCGTCGTCGTCACGCGATAGTCTCCCGCCGCATCATCGTCACTCCTGTCGATTCCGGCTTCCCCATACCCCGACTCCTACCGCTTGATGCGCTCTCCTTTGTCCTCGTGCTTGAAGACCCAGGTGGCGAACCGGGGCGGATCCACGGGATCGTCGGCGCCGATCGCCATCCAGTCCACGTCGCTCCCCGATTCGCCCGCGCGACTCCGGGCGGTGGCCGCCGTCACCATGCTTTGCGCCCGCTTCACCCATTGCCCCACGTGCTCGGGCCGCAGGTCCACCCAGCCCCGGGGTGCCGCGGCCAGCGGATCCGCGCCGGTGGGCGGCACCACCACGAGGCTCCCGCGATACACCCGCGCACCGTCCGCGCACAGGATGGGCAACCCGACGGACAGGATGTGGGACCGGAGGGCGGCGTCCTTCTCGATCAGCGCCTGGGCTTCCCCGGCCAGACCCTTCCCGTCCGACGCCGCGAGCGCCCGTACCGTGGGCCGGAGCTTCGAGAGGACATACGCTTCGTACAGCATTTTCGTGAGCCGGGGCGGACCGAGCATCTCGTAGCCCACCGAGCGCGTGCCGCTTTCCCGCTCCAGCTGCTCCAGACGACCCAGCGCCGCCGACCGGAGCAACCCGGCGCGGTAGGTCGGGCCTGCGGTGGCGCCGTCCAGCGCGGCGATGATGTCCCGGCCGGTGGGGCGCCCCTGAATCTCCTGAATGACGTAGTCGGCCACCTCTTCGGGGGTGATGAACTCCATCTGTCCGAGCGCGGTGACGGTGGCGAATTCGTCCTTGGCGAACAGACCGTTCTCGCCCACGTCGATGAACACCCCCTGCACCGGCTTCCCCTGATCCTGCCACGGCTTGGCCCCGTTCGCGAACGCCTGCGCCACCGGCAGGGGCGTCGGACAGTCGACCAGCGGGAGCGGCTTGCCTTTACGCCGCACCGGCCCGTACGCGATCTCACGCCAGGCGATGGTCGCGGTCGGCTTGATCTCCACCACCGCCGGTGCCTCCGGGGTGCGTCCGAGCAGAAACAGGAGCAGGGAGTGCGCTCCCGCCACCGCGGACTTGGTGAGGAGCGTGCGGCTGGGCCGCTCTTCCGAATGGGTATACGGGATGTTGAACCCCATGCCGCCGGTGCCGCTCGTCCCCACCTTCACATACGCCGAGGTCCCCGCCCGTTTGAGTCCTTCCGTGATGATCTGCACGTGCCGGATGAGCTGGGGCATGGTGAGCGTGAGGATGTGCCGTTCCACCTGGGCACGATCGAGCGTGCCGCCGGCGGAGGCGGACAGGAGATCCCGGGCGCTCTGGAAAATGTCCTGATAGGCGAACGCCGTGGCGGTGTTGATGCTGTCGACCACGGCATCGGGCCGGTACCTGAGCAGCAGCTGATACAGCAGGTTCCGCTCGAGCACCTCGTCGGTGAGGTCCCCGAACTGGTCCTGAATCACCAGCGCGCGCTGACCCGCATCGGCGAGGATCTCGCCGCGCTCCCGGCGCGCGACGGCGGCCGGCAGGAACACGTTGCCCCACTCCACGGCGATCTCGGCCTTCCCGCGATGCGGCGTCAGGGCCTTGGCCGCGGCACGGACTTCCTCTTCAAAGAGCGACACCAGCACCAGGCGCCGCGGTGCCTCGCCGAGCACGCGCCGGGCCACGGCGTGCCCCACCAGACCACTGCCGCCGAGCAACATGACGGTCTTGTCAGCGAGGTGCATGGATCTTTCCGATGGCGGCGATCTCGCGCGGCGTCAGCGCGCGCCACTGTCCTTCGGCCAGCTTGCCCAGCCGCACCGGCCCGTACGACACCCGGTGCAGCCACTCGACCTTGAGCTCGAGCAGCTCGGCCAGACGGCGGACGATCCGGTGCCGCCCCTCCGCCAGCGTGAGCTCGATCTCGAGACTCTTCCCGGCCGGCCGCACCCGGGCTTCGCGGATCACGACGGGCCTCCCTTCCACCACCACCTTCCCCGTCAGCGCCTGGCGCACCTGAGTGGCGGGGCGCCCGTGCACGCGGAGCCAGTACGTCCGCTCGACGGCGAACTTGGGATGCGTGAGGCGGTGCGCTGCGTCCCCGTCGGTGGTGCAGATCAGGAGACCCGACGTCATCACGTCCAGCCGCCCAACGTAGGTGAGGCCGGGGACTTTCGGGAGGAGGTCGAAGATGGTCTTCCGGCCCTCGGGATCGCCGCGACTCACGACGTATCCCAGGGGCTTGTTCAGGGCGAACCAGGCGATGGAGGGCGCGGCGAGCGGCTTGCCGTCCACGGTCACCCGCTGCTTGCCCGGATCGACTTTGCTGCCGATCACGGCGACGACGCCGTTCACCCGCACCCGGCCGGCGCGGATCAGGTCCTCAGCCTTGCGGCGGGACGTGACGCCTGCGCGCGCCATGGCGCGCTGCAGGCGCATCTCGGTCATTCGGGTTCGGCCGGCGCGGGCGGGCGGAGGGCGACCGACAGCTCCTCGAGCCGCGGCAGCTCCTCCAGGTCCTTGAGACCGAGGAGCTCGAGGAACGACGGCGTGGTGCCGTACAGGAGGGGGCGCCCCAGGCCTTCGCCGCGGGAGGCGATTTCGATGAGGCCGCGCTCGACCAGCTTGTCGATCACCGCCCCCGAGTCCACGCCCCGGATCTCGTCGACTTCGATGCGGCCCACCGGCTGCTTGTACGCAATGATGGCCAGCGTCTCGAGCGCGGCGGGCGAGAGGCGCCGCGGCCGCAACGCGAAGGCGGCGCGGTCGATGGCCTCGGCGTGCTCGCGCCGCGTCAGGAACTGCCAGCCGCCCGCGATCTCGGTCAGGCTCACGCCGTGCGAGTCGCCGTCAAATTCGCCGCGAATCTCGTCGAGCGCCGCGCGCACCGCGGCCTCTCCCGCTTCCGCGTCCAGCGAGGCGAGCTCCTCGACCGTCAGCGGCCGGCTGGACGCGAACAGCGCCGCTTCAAGCAGCTTCGCGAGGGGCGTCACGGC
>DATMOQ010000133.1:0-5773 GCA_035568195.1 Gemmatimonadales bacterium | reverse complement strand
CGGCCACCACCCGTCGAAAAACGCCCAGGTCCAGACGCCCGGCAGGCCCTGCGCGTCGAGCGCGGTCAGGTCGTTGTTGGCGAGCAGCTGCCATTCACTGACGGCGATCGGATCGTTGTGGACGTTGTATGGGCCGGTCCCGGTCGAGACGTAGAGCAGCGCGATCGATTCGTGGAGATCGTGCATCACGGTCGGATGCCACTCGTAGTACATCCGGGAAATGGCCTGGGTGAGTCGGAGCGCCATCTGCAGGCCGTCCCGGTTGTCGTCGTGCCGGGCGTAGTCACCCCAGTAGGGCGACGAGACCGGGAATCCGTCCTCGATATCCTTCCGCCCTTTGGTGTACCTGTTGTACCAATCCACCTGCCGGTCCCGCCCGTCGGGCTCCGCGACCGGATTGATGAGCGTGATGACCCCGTTCCGGATGGCCCGCGTGGCGGAATCTTCCCCGGCGGCCAGGCGAAAGGCCAGCTCCGTGAGCATCTCGGGCGAGCCCATTTCGATCGAGTGGAGTCCGCCCATCAGGTAGTAGATCGGCTTCGAGCGGCCCACCAAGGCGTCGAGTGACTCGGCCGGCACGGTCCGCGGATCGGCCAGCCGGGCGAGCGCGGCTTCATAGGCGTCGAGGTGCTGCATCGTGGCGGAGTCGGCGATGGCGACGAGCACCAGCTCGCGACCGCCTTCGGTGGGACCGAGGGACATCACCCGGACCCGCGGCGTCGCGGCCGCCAGCGCCCGATAGTACCCGTACAGCTCGGCGGCGTGGTGCTCGACGTCCGGAGCGCCCGCGACGGTGCCGAAGTGCCTCTGGGGAGACGGGATAGTGGCGGAGACCGGAAGGGTGGCGACCGAGGCCGGCAGGAATTTCGGATCGGTGGTGTAGGTACGCACCAGCCGCGAAAAGGCCGTGTCCTGGGCACGAGCTGCACGGGCGAACACCAGAGCACCGGTGAACGCGAGGGCGACCCACCGATTCATCGTGAACCTCGTGTTTGAGTGTGGTGCGGTACTGACCGACTAACCGGGTAACCGTCTGTCATTTCGCGGCTTCGAATCGATAGACATTTCCACTGCCGACCACGAGATACAATTCTCCCCGCGCGTCTTCCCCGAACGACGTCACGCCCGCGTGAGCACCCAGCTCGGCGGTCAGGTCCATCTGGTCGGTGACGCCGCCCGACCAGACGAAGCTGCGGAGAAAGCCCGAGCAGAGGTCGGCGTAGAGATAGCGCCCGATGAGCGCGGAGGCGAGACTCCCCCGGTACACATAGCCGCCGATGATGGCGCACCCGTCCGAGTGCGAGTAGTCGAGGATGGGGGGCGTCATTCCCGGCGGCGCGCAGGGCGCCCCGGACGGGTAGCAGTGGGTCCCCTCCATCACGTTCCAGCCGTAGTTGTGGCCACCCGCATCCCCCGCGCTTTCGCGGTCCACTTCCTCATAGGCGTTCTGTCCCACATCCCCGATATAGAGGTCGTGCGAGGCGCGGTCGAATGAGAACCGCCAGGGATTCCGGATGCCGTAATCCCAGATCTCCGGCCGGGCGGGGGCCCTGGTCTTGAACGGATTGCCGGCGGGAATGGTGTACGGCAACGCATTGACGTCCAGGCGCAGGATCTTCCCCAGGAGATTGGTGGAGTCCTGGCCGTTGCCCAGCGGGTCTCCCCCGCTTCCGCCGTCGCCGGTGCCGATATAGAGGAAGCCGTCGGGGCCGAAGAGCAGCAGCCCGCCGTTGTGGTTGGCGTAGATGTGGTGATCGATTTCGAGCACGGTGTCGGCGGAGGCCAGGTCCGCCACGTTCGGGTCCCCCGACACCGTGAAGCGCATGATCTCGATGTTGCCCACGGTGTCGGTGTAGTCGATGAAGAAATGGCCGTTGGTCGTGTAGTTGGGATCGAAGGCCACGCTCAGGAGGCCCCGCTCCTGACCGTCGTATCCGACCCGGGACGTGACGTCGAGAAAGGGCGTGCTGAGCAGCGTGTCGTGCCGGATGATGCGGATGGTGCCGGGCTGTTCGACCACGAACTCCCGGGCCGTGTCACCGGGCGCGGAGGTCAGAAACAGGGGCGCCGAGAGACCTTGGGCGATCAGGTGCAGCGACAAGGCCGGCGGCGGCCCCGAGGTTCCGGTGGTGGAGTAATTCGAGCAGGCCGCCGCGAGGAACAGGACGGCGACGGGCGCTGTCACACGGTGCACGTATCCACGGCCTCCTGCAGAGATTTCAGGGGGTCCCGGCTCGGCACGAACTCGTGGGCGACGTACCCGGTGAACCCGGTATCGGCGATGGCCCGCGCGATCCCGCGGTAGTCGAGCTCCTGCGTGTCGTCCAGCTCGTGGCGTCCGGGCACGCCTCCGGTGTGGAAGTGCCCGATCCGCGTTGCGTTCTCCCGGATGGTGCGGATCACGTCCCCTTCCATTATCTGCATGTGGTAGATGTCGTACAGCAGCTTCACCCGCGGTGATCCCACCCCGTCGATCACCGTTCGTCCGAACGATGTGTGATCGCCCTGATAGTCGTGGTGATCCACCTTACTGTTCAGCAGCTCGACGCATACCGTGACGCCGTGCTGCTCCGCCAGGGGGGCGATCTGCTTCAGGCCGGCGACGCAGTTCGTGATGCCGTCGGCGTCGCTCCGGCCCTTCCGGTTCCCGAACATCGTAATGACGTTGGGAACACCCGCCTTCGCGGCGAGCGGGATGGCGTCCTCGAGCTCGCCCAGGAGGAGCCGGTGATTGGCGGTATCGTTGAAGCCGGTGGCGATGAATCCGTCCCGGTCTTTGGGATACGGATACCCCATCGAGCACACGAGTCCATGATCACTCACCACGGACCACTCATCTCGCGCCAGTAGATCGATGCCGGCAAGACCGATCCGCTTTGCGGCGATGCAAAGGTCGGGGAGGGGTATCGAACCGTAGCACCAACGTGCGAGCGATTGCTTGAGACGCCCGGAAGCTGACCGCTCCCCGTCCCGGACTTTAGTGCTCCCCGTCTCGTACTTTAGTGCTCCCGTCATTGGCAGCTTCAACGCCACCGCCCCGAGTAATCCTACAGACGATACGATCGCGTTCCGTCGCGAGACGTCAGGATGATCTTGACCCACGGTCTGAGCTCCCGGAGTATTGGTGACCTTTTCGGCCCGGAGCCATCTTGAAACGTGCCCTGCTCGCTGCCGCCCTGCTCCTCGTGAAAGGGCTCTCCGCCCAGGCAGTTCCTGGTCCCACGCAAATCGGACTTCGCTTCGGCACCGACTTCGACGCCAACGGCAAGGACCTGCCGCAGAATATTCTGGGCGCGGTGCTCACCCGCTCTTTCAACCGGCACTGGCAGATGGCCGCCTCGGTCTCCATCTACCCATCCGTCAACGATGGCGCCATCTGGGCGTCGGCGGACCTCCGCTACCGCCCGCCGCTGGTATCCCAGTTTCTCTATTTCGCCACTGGCGTCACCGAAGCCGATCATGGGGCCGCGAAGAACACGACCGGCGCCGATCTCGCCTTCGGTCTCGATCCCCGGTTCACCGGCCTGATCCGCCCCTTCGCCGAGGGGAAGTGGGTGATCTACCGCTGGTATACCAGCTTCACGGTGCAAGGCGGCCTATCGGTCGGGCTCTAAGTCACTTCATCCCGGTATTCCACCCCGTGAACGCCCATACATCCGCCAGCTCGGCGATCCGCTTATCGGTGGGCATGTACCCGTGGCTGGTCTTGGTGTCCACCCGGATGAGGGCGGGCCGGTCGCACGACTGCGCCCCCTGGAGCGCCGCCGCGAACTTGTACGAGTGGCTCGGCACCACCCGGTCGTCGTGGTCGGCCGTGGTGATGATCGTCGCCGGATAGCACGTCCCCGGTTTCACGTTCTGGACCGGCGAGTACTTGATCAGATACTGGAACTGCGTCGAGTCATCCGACGATCCGTATTCCGTGACCCAGCCGGTGCCGGCGGTGAACTTCTGATACCGCAGCATGTCCATCACGCCGGCGCCCGGATACGCGGCTGCGAACAGCTCCGGACGCTGATCTTCCACGGCCCCGACCAGCAACCCGCCATTCGAGTACCCGTGAATCGCCAGATGCTGGGACGACGTGTACCCGGACTTGATGAGATACTCGGCGGCGGTGATGAAGTCGTCGAAGACGTTCTGCTTCCTCTCGAACATGCCCGCGTGGTGCCACACCTCGCCGTACTCGCCCCCGCCCCGGAGGTTCGGGACGGCATACACGCCGCCGTGCTCGAGCCAGACCGCCACGACCGGCGAAAAGGCGGGCGTGATGTTGATGTCGAATCCGCCGTACGCGTACAGCACCGTGGGATGGCTGCCGTCCAGCGCGATCCCCTTCTTCGCGGTGATGAACATGGGGACCCGGGTGCCGTCCTTCGACGTGTAGAAGACCTGCTTCGTCTCGTACTGCGAGGCGTTGAAGCCGACGCGCGGAGGCTGGAAGGACGTCGTCTTCCGGCTGATGAGGTCGTACCGGTATGCGGTGGCGGGGCGCAGGAACGACGAGAAGCCATAGTAGAGCTCGGGCGTGTCGTTCCGCGCCGACAGCCCGGCCACCGATCCGATTCCCGGGACCGGGATCTCCCCCATCGCCCGGCCTTCGGTCGAAAAGATGCGCAGCCGGCTCTTGACGTCCGACAGATCCAGCACGATGAGTCGCCCGCCTGCCAGCACCGCCCCTTCGATGGCATCGGGACCTTCCGGCACCACCACCCGCCACTGGTCGGGCGCGGGGTTCGCCAGATCCACCGCGATGATCCGCGCCTTCGGGGCCCCATTCGTCGTCCGGACGAAGAAGGTGCCCCGGAGGTTGCCGATGACCCGGTAGCTCGCATCGTACGCCCCGAAGAGAGGCTTCACGTCCGGCGCGACGTTCGGGTGCATCGGGTCACCCAGGTCCGCATAGGAGAGATGGTTCCGGTCCGTCGCGTTCCCGTACGACAGGATGACATACTTGCCGTCTTCCGTGACGAAACCCGAGGCATACCAGTCGGGGTGATCGGGGACCGCGAAGACCAGCTTGTCGGTCGAGTCGGGCGTGCCGAGGAGGTGGTAGTAGACCTTCTGGTTGAGGGGTGCAGCGGTGAGAACCTGGCCCGGGGGCGGCGCCGGGAACCGCGAGTAAAAGAACCCCCTCCCGTCATTGGTCCAGCTCGCGCCGGAGAACTTGGCCCAGCGCACGGTGTCGGGGAGATCCTTGCCCGTCCTGAGATCACGCACATGCAAGTCCCGCCAGTCGGAGCCACCCGGGGAGAGCCCATACGCCAGGTACTTGCCGTCGGGGGACACGCTCCACGTCGAGAGTGCGGTCGATCCGTCGGGCGACAGGGTGTTGGGGTCGAGGACCATCTGGGCCCGCGACGATTGCGGCGTCATCCGGTAGATCGGCGACTGGCTCTGCAGGCCCGAATTCCTGGTGAAATAGAGCGCCCCGCCGCGCATCGGGCGGTCGGGTACGGTGACGCGGGCGTAGTTCCAGAGCGCGGTCAGCCGGTCCTTGAATGCCCCGCAGAGGGTGACGCCGTCCAGATAGTGGAAGGTGGCGGCGTTCTGCGAGTCCACCCAGGCGGCCACCTCCGCGGAGGACTGATCCTCCATCCACCGGAACGGCGTGGGGACCCTCGTCCCGAAGTAATTGTCCCCGGTGGTGTCACGCCGCGTCGCGGGATAGGTGATGCCCTGCGCGCCCAGGGAAGTCGCGAGCAGTCCGGCCCCGAGAAGCGCGAATCCGATTCGAGACATATGGCACTCCAGCTAGATGTACCGCGCCACG
>DATMOQ010000132.1:0-8376 GCA_035568195.1 Gemmatimonadales bacterium | reverse complement strand
ATGGTTCATCCCCAGCTTCATCACCGTGTCGATCGCGTCGGGAGTCGCCACCCCCTGCTCCACGCAGAACACCGCCTCGTTGATCATCGGCATCAGCACGCGATTGGACACGAACCCCGGGGCGTCGTTCACCTCGACGGGAATCTTGCCGAGCGCCTTGGAGATCTCGATCACCCGCGCGGCGGTCTGGTCCGAGGTCTCGAGGCCCCGGATCACCTCGACCAGCTGCATCACCGGAACCGGGTTCATGAAATGCATCCCGATCACCTGCGCCGGCCGCTTGGTCTGCGCGGCGATGGTGGTGATCGAGATGGACGAGGTGTTGGAACCGAGGATGGCGGCGGGCGAGGCGTGCTGGTCAATCGTATGGAAGATTTCGTACTTGGTCTGGGGGTGCTCGGTGGCCGCTTCGACCACCAGCTCGGCCCCGGCCACGGCCGAAAGCGCGGTGGCGGTCTTGATCCGCCCCAGCGTCTGCGTCTTCTGCTCGGCGGTGACGGCGCCCTTCTTCACCTGACGGTCGAGGTTGCCACTGATGGTGGCGAGCGCCCGGTTCAGGGCGTCCGCCGACACGTCGATGAGCGTGGTGGCCCAGCCCGACTGCGCGAAGACGTGGGCGATGCCGTTGCCCATCGTTCCCGCCCCGACCACCGCCACCTGGCTCATCGTCCCGCCCCCCGACGTACGACGCGCGCCGTTACAGGCGCGCGTGCAGGGAAGGAACGGTGGGCCGGAGGATCGCGACGGCCAGAGCCAGCTTGCCGAGGTCTCCGAGGAGGAAGGGCCAGGTACCCAGCACCGCCGCTCGCTGGACGCTGCCCGTGAGGATCGCGAGCTGCGCCAGGCCCCCCAAGTGGATCAACGCGAGCCCCACCAGGGCGCCGACGGCCACGCGCAGGGTGCCGCGCCCGTCACCGACGATCCGGCCCGTCGCCGCGGCGGCGAGGGGGAACGCCAGGAGGTATCCGCCCGAAGGCCCCAGGATACTCGCGAGGCCGCCCGGTCCGCCCAACGGCGAAAAGACCGGAAGGCCGGCGATGCCCATCGTCAGATAGAGGACCAGGCTCGAGCCGCCGAGGGCTGCGCCCAACGCGCCGCCTACGACGAGCACCGCGAGGGGCTGCATGGTCATCGGGACCGGCGTGCCGGGAATCGGGATGGCCAGGTGCGCGGAGATGGCGACGAGGACGGTGCCCGCCGCGACCGCGATGGCGCGACGACCCGCGAGGGCCCGGGATGACGGAATTGCGACGGACGAGACTTCGCTCACATGACCTCCACACTGAGGGCGACGGCGTTTCCCCCGCCGAGGCAAAGGGTCGCGAGGCCGGTGGACTTCTTCCGGTCGCGGAGAGCGTACAGGAGCGTGGTGAGCACCCGGGCGCCCGACGCGCCGATAGGGTGACCCAGGGCGATGGCGCCGCCATTCACGTTGACGCGGTCCCAATCCCAGCCCAGCGCCCGCCCGTCGGCCAGCGCCTGGACCGCGAAGGCTTCGTTGGCCTCGATCAGATCGTAGTCCGAGATCTTCGTCTGCGCCTTGGCCATCAGGTTCTGCACCGCCACGATCGGCGCGAAGAACAGGTCCTTCGGCTCCCCGCCCCCGGTGGCATACCCGGTAATACGTGCCAGCGGGGTCAATCCGTGAGCCTTGGCGAACGCGAGGGACGCCACCACCAGGGCGGACGCCCCGTCATTCAAGCCGGGAGCGTTTCCGGCTGTGACGGTCCCGTCCTTTTCGAACGACGGCTTGAGGGCGGCCAGCGCTTCGAGCGTCGTGTCTTTGCGGGGGCCTTCGTCTTTTTCGATGAGGGTGGGGCCCTTCTTGCCGGGAATCTCGACCGCGACCGTCTGCGCCTTGAAATGGCAGGCCTCCATGGCGGCGACGGCCTTCCGATGGCTGGCGAGGGCGAAGGCGTCCTGATCGGCACGGGAGACGCCGGCCTTCTTGGCCGTGTACTCGGCCAGGTTGCCCATATGCTGGTTGGAGAAGGAATCCCAGAGACCGTCGCGGATCATCCCGTCCACCAGGTTCTGATCGCCGGCCTTGATGCCGCTGCGCATGCCGTACACGTAGTGCGGGGCGTTGCTCATCGACTCCATCCCCCCTGCCACCACGCACTGTTCGTCGCCCGCCTTGATGGCCTGGGCGCCGAGCATGACGGCCTTGAGTCCCGAGCCGCAGACTTTGTTGATGGTGAGCGCGGGAATGATGCCGGGGAGCCCGGAGTGAATGGCCGCCTGCCGGGCCGGGGCCTGACCCACTCCACCCTGGAGCACGTTGCCGAGAATGACCTCTTCCACGGCCGCGCCGTCGATCTTCGCCCGCTGCACCGCTTCCCGCACTACGAGGGCGCCCAATTTCGGGGCCGTCAGCGGCGCGAGCCCACCGAGGTACTTCCCGATGGGGGTGCGGCAGGCACTCAGGATGACGGGGGTCGTCTGGTCATTCATCTATGAGGAATCTCCTGTGGCTCTCAAAGTAACGAGGTGAGCGCCCGGGTGCGAACCTCGTCTTGCAGTTTGCTGACGAATTCGGCCAGGGGGAGCACCACCTGCTTCTTCCCTTCCCCCCGCGCCCGGACCGCCACCGTGCCGGCATCGGCCTCGCGCTGTCCCACCACCGCCATGTACGGGACCTTGTGAGTCTCGGCATCGCGGATCTTGTAGTTGAGCGTATCGCTGCGGTCGTCCACCCAGATGCGCAGGCCCGCGGCGCGCAGCGCGTCGCCGGTCCGCTGCGCGGCGTCCACCTGCCCCTCCGCGATGGGCAGCACCCGCACCTGTTCGGGCGACAGCCAGAGCGGGAACGCGCCGGCGAAGTGCTCGATGAGAAACCCCACGAACCGTTCGAGGGTACCGTAGATGGCGCGATGCACCATCACCGGACGGTGCGGCTTGTTGTCCGCCCCCGTGTACTCGAGCTGGAAGCGCTCCGGGAGCTGGAAGTCGAGCTGGATGGTGGAGCCCTGCCACTCCCGGCCGATCGCGTCGTTGAACTTGATGTCGATTTTGGGGCCGTAGAACGCGCCGCCGGCCACGTCCAGCCGGTACGGCATCCCCCGGCGCTTCAGCGCCTGCTCCAGACCGCGCTCGGCCACGTCCCACATCTCGTCCGCGCCGAGCTTGTCGGCGGGACGGGTGGCGAGGTCGAGGCGGTACTTCAGGCCGAACGTCTTGCCGAGCACCAGCTCCACGATGTCGAGCAGGTTGAAGATTTCCTGCTCGATCTGGTCCTCGCGCAGGAAGATGTGGGCGTCGTCCATGGACAGACCGCGGACGCGCAGCATCCCGTGCAGCGTCCCCGACCGCTCGTTCCGGTACACGTTGGCGATCTCGGATAGCCGGATGGGCAAGTCCCGGTAGCTCCGCTGCTGGGACGCGTAGATGAGGATGTGCATGGGGCAGTTCATCGGCTTCAGCCGATACCGCACCTCCTCGCCCTCCCCCTCTCCGGCCGACATCGGCGGGAATTGATTTTCGGCGTACAGGGGAATGTGGCCCGAGCGGATGAAGAGCTGCTCGCGGGTCAGGTGCGGCGTGTAGACCAGCTGGTACCCGCGCTCCAGAATGACGTCCTCGATGAAGCGGCGGAGCTGGAAGTTCAGCATCGCGCCCTTCGGGTGCCAGAAGATCAGCCCGGGACCTACGTCCTCCTGAATGGAGTACAGGTCGAGCTGCTTCCCGATCACCCGATGGTCGCGCTTCTTCGCCTCGTCGAGCCGGTGGAGATACGCCTCCAGGTCCTCCTTGGAGAACCAGGCGGTGCCGTAGATGCGCTGCAGCATCTGCCGCCGCTCGTCGCCGCGCCAGTACGCGCCCGCGGCGTGCAGCAGCTTGACGTGCTTGATCTTCCCCGTGCTGCCGACGTGCGGGCCGCGGCACAGATCGACGAACGGCCCGTCGGTATAGACGGAGATGGTCTCGTTCTCGCCCAGGTCGTCGATGCGCTCGAGCTTCAGGGGATCGTCGGTGAAGCGCTTCTTGGCCTCCGCCCGGTTCACCTCTTCCCGCACGAACGGGTAGTCGGCGGCCGCCACCTCTTTCATCTTGCTTTCGATCTTCTCGAGATCCTCAGGGGTGAACGGCGTCGGGACTTCGAAGTCGTAGTAAAACCCGTCCTCGATGGGCGGTCCGAAACCGATCTTGGCGTGCGGGAATAGCTGCCGGACGGCGGTCGCGAGTACGTGCGCCGACGAGTGCCGGAGCACGTCGAGCGCCTGGGGATCCTTGTCGGTCAGAATGGAGACGGTGGCGCCATCGGGAAGCGGACGCGAGAGGTCCCGGACCTCCCCGTTCACCCGGATGGCCAGGGCGGCCTTGGCGAGCCCCGGCCCAATGGCCTTCGCCAGGTCGGCACCCGTAGCGCCGGGCGCGAGCGTCTTCAGGCTCCCGTCGGGGAGCTTGACCTGCAGATCGGCCATATCCCCTACTCCGACTGGGCCGCCGGCACCCCGGCGTCCATGGTGGGAATCCGCTGGCCGTCCCGGAAGTAGAAGGCGACGGCGATGATGATCAGGATCGCCACCGTTCCCCACCGGACCAGCCGGCTCACGGGCATCAGATCGGAGTCTTCGGGCATGCTGGAAATTAGTCGGTTAGGCGGTTAGGCGGTTAGTGGTCTCGATGGCGAGGGCGGACGAGCTTACCCCTAACAACTAACCGGCTAACCGACTAACCGCCTAGATTTCGCCGATGCCCGAATTCTCCCTCCCCCCGCAATACGACGCCGGTTCCGTCGAGGGTCCGCTCTACCAGCAGTGGCTCGACGCCGGGATCTTCACGGCCCGGGTCGACTCCCCCAGACAGCCCTACGTGATCGTGATGCCGCCTCCCAATGTGACGGCGGTCCTGCACATGGGGCACGGGCTGAACAACACCTTGCAGGACGCCATCATCCGGTTCGAGCGGATGCGGGGCCGCGAGGCCCTCTGGCTCCCGGGGACGGACCACGCTGGAATCGCGACGCAGAACGTGGTGGAGACCCAGCTGGCCCGGGAGGGAAAGACCCGGTTCGACCTGGGGCGAGAGGCGTTCGTCCAGCGCATCTGGACCTTCGTGAACGCCACCGGCAGCACCATCCTCGAGCAGCTGAAGACCATCGGGTCTTCCTGCGACTGGACCCGGACCCGCTTTACGCTCGATCCGGCCCTCTCGCGCGCCGTGCGCGAGGCGTTCGTGCGGCTGTGGGAAGAAAAACTGATCTATCGTGGCCACCGCGTGATCCACTGGTGCCCGCAGTCCCTCACGGCCCTCTCAGATGAAGAGGCGGAGTTCCACGAGATCAACGGGCACCTCTACTACATCCACTATCCCCTGGCCGACGGCTCGGGCCAGGTCACCGTCGCCACCACGCGCCCCGAAACTCTCCTGGGGGACACCGCAATCGTGGTCCACCCCAAGGACCCCCGCGGGGCGCCCTACATCGGTAAGATGGCGAAGCTGCCGATCACGGGGATCGAGATCCCCATTCTCGCCGACGAGAGCGTGGACAAGGAGTTCGGGACCGGGTTCGTCAAGGTGACGCCCGCGCACGACGCAAATGATTTCGAAGTGGGCCTGCGACATCACCTCGCCATGCCGTTGGTGATGACGGAAGACGGCAAAATGGGAGGAGCGGGAAGTGGGGAGCGGGTGCCTCCAACTCTGGCCGGGCTCGATCGTTTTGAGGCGCGCAAGAAGATCGTGAAGATGCTCGAGGCGCAGGGGCTGCTCGCCAAGGTCGAGTCCCATCAGCACGCGGTGCGCCGGTGCTACCGCTGCGACAGCATCGTCGAGCCCCGGCTGTCGGACCAGTGGTTCGTGAAAATGAAGCCCTTGGCCGAGCCGGCGCTGGAGGCGTTCCGGCGCGGCGAGCTGAAGTTCGTCCCCGAGCGGTGGGAAACGACCTACACGCTGTGGCTGGAGGGCATCCGCGACTGGAACATCTCGCGCCAGCTCTGGTGGGGGCACCGGATCCCGGTGTTCACGTGCACCAAGTGCAAACACCAGTGGGCCGACCGCGTGGACCCCGCGGCGTGCCCCCAGTGTGGGGGTCCGGTGACGCAGGATCCTGACGTGCTGGACACCTGGTTCTCGTCGTGGCTCTGGCCGTTCTCGACCCTGGGGTGGCCCGACGCCACCCCGGACCTCGCGCGCTTTTATCCCGGTCACACGCTCGTCACCGCCCCCGAGATCCTGTTCTTCTGGGTGGCGCGGATGGTCATGTCGGGCATCCACTTCCTGAAGCGGCCGCCCTTCTCCACCGTCTATCTCACCGGAACGGTGCGGGACACCAAGCACCGCAAGATGTCCAAGTCCCTGGGCAACGGGATCGACCCGCTCGACGTGGTGCGGCTCTACGGCGCCGACGCGCTGCGCTGGACCGCCATCGCCGGTGTGTCGATCGGATCCGACCTGATCCTCGACCCGGACGATCTGGAAGCGACGTTCGCACCCGGCCGCAACTTCGCGAACAAGCTGTGGAACATCGGCCGCTTCATTCTCTCGCAGCTGCCCGAGCGGGTACCGGCGATCGACGCGATCGATCGCAAGATGCTCACGCTCGCGGACCGGTGGATTCTCTCGCGCTGCCGGGCGACGATCGAAACCGCGACGCGGGCCAACGAGCAGTTCCGGCTCGACGAAGCGGCCAAGCTCTGCTACGAGTTCGTCTGGGGCGACCTGGCGGACTGGTACGTCGAAGCGGTCAAGCCTCGTCTGGGTCCAGGATCTCCGGCCTACGCGGTCCTCACGTACTGCTTCGACACCGCGCTGCGGCTGCTGCATCCGGTGGTGCCCTTCATTACCGAGGCGCTGTGGCAGAAGCTGCCGGGACGGAAGCCGGGCGAGCTGCTCGCCGCCGCGCCCTGGCCGGCGCCGATCGCCGGCGCCGCGGACGCGCAGGCGGACGCCGGGTTCGGGCGGGTGCAGGAGCTGATCACGGCCATCCGCGGCATTCGGGCGGAGTATCGGATTTCGCCCAAGACGCGGCTGACGGCGGCGCTCACCAGCCGGACCGCGCAGGCGTACGACGCCGAGAGCGAGACCGTCACGCGGTTGGCGGGACTCGAGACGCTGACGCTGGGCCCGGTCCCGAAAGGCGTCGGCGCCCACGCGGTCCTGAAAGACGGGAGCGACGTCTTCGTCGCGCTCGACGGATCGATCGACGTGACGCAGGAGTGCAAGCGGCTGTCCCTCGATCGGGACCGGCTCGACAAGCAGCTCGCGGGCCTTTCGGCCAAGCTCTCGAACGAGAGCTTCGTGTCGCGCGCACCGGCGGAGGTGGTGGCCAAGGAACGTGATAAGGAGCAGGCCTGGCGCTCCCAGCTGGGAGCCCTGAACGACAAGCTCAAGGCGCTCGGGTGCGCCTGACGCGGCCCGCGGCTCTCCTGCTCCTCGCGGCCTGTGCGAGCCAGGGGCCGCCCCCCGGCAGTCCCCCGCGTCTCATCCCGCCCGTCGTCATCCTGATATCTCCGGATTCGGGCGCCGTCCTGGCGTCTTTCTCGGGGGATGCGATCATCCAGTTCGACGAAGTCATCGACGAGATGGCGGGCGGCGCGGGCGGCGGAGGGAGTGGTGGGGGTGGCGGCGCCGGCGGCGGCACGGGTCCCGTGACCGGGATCGGAAAACAGGTCGTCCTGTCCCCGGTGGCGGGCCCGGTGTCCGTGTCGTGGCATCGCTCGTCCATCCACATCAAGCCGAAAGAAGGATGGAAGCCGGGTCGGGTCTACCGGCTGCAGCTCCTGCCCGGGATCATCGATCTCCATCGGAACATCCTGAAGCGCGGGCAGACCATTCTCTTCTCCACGGGTCCGGCCATCCCCACCGCGTCCATCCGCGGCATCGCGCTCTCCTGGGTCGAGCAGCACACGTTGACGCAGGGCCTGATACGGGCCGTGCTCAAGCCCGATACCGTGGCCTACCTCACCTACACAGATTCCACCGGCCGCTTCCGGCTGGATGGCGTGCCCCCCGGGCAATACGTCCTGTATGCGGTGAACGACCAGAACTCAAATCGCGTCCTGGACCCGCGGGAGGCCTACGACTCGGCGACCGTGACTCTGGACAGCGCCGCGTCGACCAACCTCTGGACCTTCGTCCACGACACGCTGGGACCGCGCTTGCGCGCTTCGGAACCCATCGACTCGGTCTCGTTCCGCCTGACGTTCACCCAGCCCCTCGCCACCGCGGGCCTGCCCGACACGGCAAGCGTGCGGCTGTACCAGCTCCCCGACTCCACGCCGGTGCCTCTGTCCGCTGTGCTCCTCCCCGCGGTCAACGACTCCCTCGTGTCCCGCCTGCGCGCCGCGGCTGACTCGGCGCGCCACGTCGCCGATTCGATCCGCCGCGCCGCGGACACGACGCACGCGGTCGCCGACACTGCCAGGAAGTCGG
>DATMOQ010000131.1:0-2507 GCA_035568195.1 Gemmatimonadales bacterium | reverse complement strand
TCGTTGACCCGGAGAGGTGAGAGCTCCGCGTTGGCGGGCTGCAGGCGGATCCACCCGCCGGGCTCGCGATAATATTTCTTGACCGTGGCACCTCCGCCGGCCACGCCGTTCAGGAGCGCCACGACGGTCTCGCCGTTGTCGGCCTGATTCCGCTCCTGGACCACGACGTAGTCGCCGTCCTTGATGTGCTCGTCGATCATAGACGACCCGCGGACCCGGAGGACATAGCTGCGACCGCGTCGCGGGAGCAGCTCATCGGGGACGGAGAAGGTCTCGCCCTCGGTGAGGGCCTCGATGGGCGCACCCGCGGCGACCAGGCCCAGCAGGGGCAGCTCCGTGGCGCCGGTCTGGCCTTTGGGCGGCACGATCTCGATGGCGCGGCTTTCGTTGTGGGTGCGGCGGATGTAGCCCTTGCGCTCGAGGTTGGTCAGGTGCTCGTGCACGGTGGCCAGGGACTGGAATTCGAACCGCTCGGCGATTTCTTCGAAGGAGGGCGCGTAGCCTTTGTCCCCGATGTGGGCGCGGAGGTAGTCCAGGATTTCGTGCTGACGGCGGGTCAGTGGCACAGGTGCTCCCGAAAAGAAGCCGAAACGAATCTACCCGAATATTGACCGAACGCAAGCATGCCCAAAGCCAGCATTGACGCCATTCTCGCGAAGACCCGCGCCCGGGTGGAAACGCTCCGTGCCGGGGCGGCGGAGCTCGAGCGCCGGGCGGCCCGGCGTCCGGTCCCTCCGGCGTTCGGCTCGGCCGTGGCCGGGAAGACGGTGGAGGTGGTCGCCGAGGTGAAACGGCGGTCCCCGTCGGCCGGCGTGATCCGGGCCGACCTCGATCCGGTGGCGTACGCGTCCGCCTATCAGGCCGGGGGTGCGGTGGCCGTGTCGGTGCTGACCGAGGAGGCCCATTTTGGAGGTTCGCTCGAAGATCTGGAGCGGGTGACCCGCGCCGTCTCGATCCCCGTGCTGCGAAAGGATTTCATTGTCGACGAGCTGCAGCTGCTGGAAGCCCGAGGCGCCGGCGCGGCGCTGGTGCTCCTCATCGTGAGGGCACTGAGTGACGCCGACCTGGTGCGCCTGGCCCGCGCGGCGCGGGGATTGGGGCTGGCGACCGTGGTGGAGGCCCACGACCGCCGGGAGCTCGATCGGGCCCTCGCCGTTTCTCCGACCGCGGTGGGAGTCAACAATCGGGATCTCGCCACTTTCGTCACCGATCTGGCGGTGTCGGAGGCTCTCATTCCCCTGGTTCCCCGGGGGGTTTTGGCGGTCGCCGAGAGCGGGATCGAGGCGCGGCGGGACGTCGAGCGACTCGCGGCGTGCGGAGCGGACCTGGTGCTGGTGGGCGAAGCGCTGGCCCGGTCGGGCGATCCGGAGGGAGCGGTGCGGGCGCTGACCGGCGTGACGAGGCGCCCGCGATGAACGAAGGACGGTTCGGTCCATACGGCGGACGGTACGTCCCCGAGACGCTGATGGCGGCGCTCGACCAGTTGGCCCGCGTCTACGACGGGGCCCGCCAGGACGGGAAGTTCTGGGGGGAGCTCGATCTCTTGCTGCGGGACTTCGTGGGCAGGCCCACGCCGCTCACCGAGATCTCCCGGATAGCGGAGGCGGTGGGAAACGGGGTCCGCGTCGTCCTCAAGCGGGAAGACTTGAATCACACCGGGGCGCACAAGATCAACAACACCCTGGGGCAGGTGCTCCTGGCCCGGCGGATGGGGAAGCAGCGCATCATCGCCGAGACGGGGGCGGGGCAGCACGGGGTCGCGACGGCGACGGTGTGCGCCAAGTTCGGCCTCGAATGCGTCGTTTACATGGGCGAAGAGGACACGCGCCGGCAGCAGCTCAACGTCTACCGGATGCATCTGCTCGGGGCCAGGGTGGTGCCGGTGACCTCGGGGACCAGGACGCTCAAGGACGCGACCAACGAAGCGCTGCGGGACTGGGTCACCAACGTCGACACGACGCACTACATCATCGGGTCGGTGGTGGGGCCGGATCCGTTTCCGCGGATGGTTCGGGACTTCCAGTCGGTGATCGGCCGGGAAGCGCGGGAACAGATGCTCGAGCGATTCGGGCGGCTCCCGCACACCGTGGTGGCCTGCGTGGGCGGCGGGTCGAACGCGATCGGCATTTTCGAGGCCTTCCGCAAGGATGCCGAGGTCCGGCTGGTGGGGGTGGAAGCGGCGGGTGAGGGACTTTCCGGGGCCCGTCACGCCGCGTCCCTGGCCCGGGGGCGGCCCGGGGTGTTCCACGGCAGCCTCAGCTATCTCCTGCAGGACGCCGACGGCCAAGTGCAGCCGGCGCATTCGGTTTCGGCGGGACTGGACTATCCGGGGGTGGGGCCCGAGCACGCTTACCTCAAGGACACCGGCCGGGTATTGTATGAAGCCGTGACTGACCGTCAGGCACTCGATGCCTTCAAGGAGATGAGCCGTCTGGAGGGCATCGTGCCGGCCCTGGAGAGCGCCCACGCCGTGGCCTGGGTGCTGACCCAACGGGGTGCCGGGCGCT
>DATMOQ010000130.1:0-5915 GCA_035568195.1 Gemmatimonadales bacterium | reverse complement strand
TTGGGCCGCCACCATCGACTACCACACTCTCCCGGTCGAGCCGGCGATGGCCACGGTGACCGCGGTGCGCGCGAATACCGTTCCCCTGCTCCGCCGGATGACCGAGAAGGACTGGCAGCGGGCGGGCCACCATCCCGAATCGGGCCCCTATTCCGCCGAGCGGTGGCTCTCGATTTACGCGGAGCATCTCGAGAAGCATACGGGACAGATCGAACGGAACCTCGAAGCCTGGAGGAAGCGGTGAGAGGGTTCATCACGCGGGTACTGATCACGGCGCTGGGCCTGTGGCTCGCCGCCAACGTCGTGTCGGGCATCGCCGTCGGCAGCTGGAAAACCCTGCTCCTGGCGGCCATCGTGCTGGGCGTCGTCAACGCCATCGTGCGCCCCATCCTGATCATCCTGACGCTCCCGATCACGTTCTTCACGCTGGGATTTTTTCTCCTCGTCGTGAACGGCCTGTCGTTCGCGCTGGCCGCCTCCATCGTGCCGGGATTCCACGTGGCCACGCTGGGAAGCGCGATCGTCGGCGCCCTGGTGGTCAGCGTGACGGGGTGGTTCGCCAACTCGTTCATCGGGTCGAGCGGGCGTATCGAACGGGTGCGCCACATCGAGGTCGGGGGACGCCGACTGGATGGATAGGCCCCTGGGAACCCTGGGAGCTCTGCTCGGCGGCCTGGCCGTGGCGGCGGGAGCGTTCGGTGTCCACGGGCTGCGCGGGCGCCTGTCCCCGGAGCTGCTCCCGGTCTTCGAAACCGGTGCCCGGTATCAGATGTATCACGCCCTGGCCCTGCTCGCGGTGGCCGTCCTGCTGGAGCGCCGGCCGTCGAGCGTCCTGCGATCCGCGGGCTGGTGCTTCTTCGGCGGCACGCTCGTCTTTTCCGGCAGCCTCTACCTCCTGGCCCTGACCGGAGCCACCTGGTGGGGCGCCGTCACACCGCTCGGCGGCGTGGCGCTCCTGTCGGGCTGGGGGATGCTGGCCTGGGGACTATGGCGCCGCTGAGCGCCCGCGGCCGGCGGATCCTGGTCGCCGCCGTCCTGCTGTACGCCGTCATCACCATCCCACTGGCGGTTCACAAGGGTGAGGACATCGCGAGCGAGTTCGCGCAGAGCGATCTCCTGCTCCGGGGCTTGCCGGTGTATACCGTCCCGCAGAATCAGGGCGTGTGGTGGCCTCCCTTCGCCCTCGCGGCCATCGCACCGTTCGCACTGATCGCCCGGATCAGCCTCCCCCTGGCCAAGGGGTGCTGGGCGGCGTTCTCCATTCTCTGTCTCGCGTGGAGCCTCAACCGCACCGGGCGCTTCGGAGGGCGGGCGATGCTGCTCGCGGTGCTCGCCGTCGCCCTGCCCATCCAGTACAACTTCCAGCACCTCAACATCAACGCGCCGTTACTCGCGCTGGCCATCGCCGCCGCGGACGACTTCGAGTCCCACCAGACGCGCGCCGGAGTGTGGACCGCGCTGGCCGCGGCCCTGAAAGTGTTCCCGGGCGCGCTCATGCTGGTCTTCGCGCTCCGCCGGCGCTGGAAGGCCGTCGCCGTGAGCGCGGCGGGCACGGTGGCGCTGACCTACGGCGCCCTGCTCCCCTACGGAATCACGGGGGCCGCGGAGGCCGTGCTGCGATGGGTGCGCCTCGACCTCCACGCCACGTCGTACCAGGGGGGCACCGTCGCCGCCCTGGAGATGCAGAAGCTTTCGCGGCTGGTCTACGCGCTCGATGGCAACGTCATGGCAGTCGTGCTCGCCCACGTGGTACTGGCCGGACTGGTGTACTGGACGCTGCAGTCGCGCGGCGGGGGAGGACGGAACGCATTCCGCGATGTCGGCGTCATGCTCGTCGCCGCCTGCCTGCTCTCGCCCATCGGGTGGCTGCACACGTTCACTCTGGCGTATCCCCTGTGGGTCTACGCGCTGGCGCTTCCCGAGCTCGCCCACCCCCGTCCCTGGTGGCGCTCGGCCCTGTGGGTCACGGCCGGCGTCCTCACGTCCGGCTACCTGGCCAAGATTCCCTGGCCCCAGGCTCTGGCCGGGGTGGCCGGCCACAACGACACGGTGGGAAGTCTGCTGCTGCTGACCCTGGTCGCCACGTCGCCGCCGGCGACCACAGCCGAACCCGTCCCGGCATGAGTCTCCGGCCCCTGACCCCGCGCGAACGCCGGGTCCTCCTTGGCCTCGCAGTGCTCTACGCGGCGGTCGTCATCCCGGTGGGCATCCATCGCGGCGGCGACCTGGTCCAGGAGATCCTGCAAAGCGACAGATTGCTGCGAGGCCTGCCGCTGTACGGTCAGAATCCGGAGAAGGGCATCTACTGGCCTCCGTTCGCGCTCTTCGCGCTGACGCCCCTCGCGCTCATCGCCCGGCTGTCGATGGGACTCGCACAGGCCGTCTGGGCCGTATTCAATGTCTGGTGTGTCGTCTGGTGCCTGGCGTACACCGGGCGCCGCTGGAGCTGGGGAGTGGCCGTGCTCTCGCTCATCGCCGTGGCCAAACCCCTGGAGGCCAATTTCGAGCATCAGAACATCACGGTGGTGCTCCTCTACCTGGTAATGCTCTGCCATCAGGCCCTCGAAGCCGGTGCTGCCGGTCGGGCCGGACTGTGGACCGGCGTCGCCACCGCGCTCAAGGCTTTCCCCGGACTCCTGCTCGGCTACTTCCTCCTGCGCCGCCGGTGGAAGGCCCTCTACGTGGGCGGGCTCGCCGCGGGGGTGCTCACCGTGGGCGCCATGCTTCGCTACGGGCCCGTCGGCGCCGTGGACACCGTATGGAGCTGGTTCAGCACCAGCCGCACCGCGCCCATCATGGCCGGGTTCGGGACGCAGCCGCTCGGCAACCTGCTCCACGCCGGGCTGGGGCTCGAGAGCCCGTGGGTCATCGGCATCGAAATCGTGATCGGTCTGATTCTCGTGTGGGCCCTGGCGGAAACGCCTGCCGGCCACGACTGGGCGGGAGACCTCGGTCTCGTGAGCATCTTCGCGGCGCTGATCACGCCCATCGGCTGGTTTTATTACCAGACACTCGCGTTTCCGGGTTGATCGGCGTCCTGACGGTCACCCCGCCGGCGCGTCACTGGGCACGGACCACGGTCACCACCGTCGCCGGCGTCCTGTTGTCGGGTATTCTGACCTCCGATCACCTGTACCCGGAGTCCCTGCAGATCGTGAAGCGATTCAACTATGTCTGGGGCGCGCTGCTCCTCTTGTCCGTGCTGGCCTTCGATCGGTTTACCGCCCGGCTCACTCCGGAGCACCGCCCATGATCGAGACCCCTGCCCTGCTCCTCCATCTCGACGTCGCGGAACGGAACCTGGCCACGATGGCGGGAAGAGCCCGCGGGCTGGGAATCGCGCTGCGGCCGCATATCAAGACGCACAAGTGCGTCGAGCTGGCGCGCCGCCAGATCCACCACGGCGCGCTGGGGCTCACGGTCTCGACGCTGGACGAGGCCGAGGTGTTCGCGGACGCCGGGTTCGGGGACATTCTCTGGGCCTTCCCGCTCGATCCCGGCCACCTCCCGCACGCCCGCCGCGTCGGAGAGCGCACCCGCCTCGGCGTCGTGGTGGACGATCTCGACACGGCACGCGCCCTCAAGGGCACGGGACTGGTGGGGTGGCTGAAAGTGGACTGCGGGTATCACCGTGCCGGAGTGGATCCCCAGTCGCCCTATGCCGTGGAGGTGGCGAAGGCCCTGCAGGGAGCGGGAATGACGTTCGGGGGAATCGCGAGCCACTCCGGACATGCGTACAAGACCAGGAATCGCGCCGAAGCAGCCGCAGTGGCCGAGGAGGAGCGGACCGTGATGACGGCTTTCGCCGACCGGCTCCGGAATCTGGGCATCGCAGTGCCGGCGGTCAGCATCGGCTCGACCCCGGCGCTGATGGCGCTGGAGCGCGGGGACGGTGTGACCGAAGGGCGTCCCGGGAATTACGTGTTCTTCGATCGCACCATGATGGAGACGGGCATTTGCGAGCCGCGGGACGTGGGCGTGACGGTTCTGGCGACGGTGGTGTCGCACCAGCCCGGCTCCAGGCAATTCATCGTGGACGCCGGCGCCCTGGCGCTCTCCAAGGATGTGGGGCCCACCCATCTGGGGTTGTCACCGGCGATGGGCGCCATCCGGGACCACGCCGAGCTCACTCTGGTCTCGCTCTCACAGGAGCACGGAGTGGTGCACGCCAAAGCGCCCGTCGATATCGACGGGCGCTACAAGGTCGGCGAAACGGTGGAGATCGTGCCCAATCATTCGTGTCTAACGGTGGCGCACTTCGACCGCTATCACGTCATGGAGGGAGACCGGGAGATCGCGTCCTGGAAGATCGAGCGAGGACGCGGAACCTAGTACTTGAGTCCGGCCTTCTCCGCGAAGGCTCGGGCGGCCGCCGTCTGCTCCTCGGTGAGGTGCTCGGGAAGATCGAGGCGGACCTCCACGAATTGATCCCCCTGACGCCCACCCTTGGCGATGCCCTGTCCCGCGATCCGGAACTTCTGACCCGGCTGCGTGCCGGGGGGAACCCGCAGCACCACCCGCTTGCCGTCCAACGTCTTCACCTTGATGCGGGTGCCGAGCAGGGCCTGCGCGACGTTAATGGGGACCACGCAGATGACGTCCAGCCCCTCGCGCCGGAAAAACGGATCGGGGTCGACCTGGAAGGTGACGATCAGGTCTCCCTTCCCCTTCGCGCCCTGGCCCTTGAGGCGCACCCGGGTGGCGTCCTCGGTCCCGGGCTCGACCGTGATGGTGACGGCCTTCTCCACGCGGACTTCGCCCGCGCCGCGACAGGTCGGGCACGGCTCGGACGGAATGCGCCCCTTGCCCCGGCATACCGGGCAGGGACGATTCACCGCGAACCCCCCCTGGCCGAAGGAAATGGTGCCCCGGCCTTTGCACTCGGGGCACGTCACGATGGTGGATCCGGGGGCCCCACCCTTCCCACCGCAGGTGGGGCACACTTCCGCCATCGGCAGCGTCACCGGGATGCGCCCGCCCAGCGCGGCCACGCGGAAGGGGATGTGCAGGACGGTCTCGACCGTCTCGTCGGGTTCGCTCTGGGCGCCCCGTCCCCCGAAGATCGACGAGAAGAGATCCCCCAGCCCGCCGAAGCCCCCGATGTTGGAGAAGTCGATGGCTTCGTCGGGAGTCGCGCCGCCGGGGCGCGCCCCACCCCGCCCCGCCCCGCCCGCAAAGGCGCCGTAGCGGCGGAGGGTGTCGTACTTCTTCCGCTTCTCCGGATCCGACAGGACGTCGTGCGCCACGTTGATCTCCTTGAAGCGGTCGGCGGCCTGCGGGTTGTTGGGGTTGCGGTCGGGATGGTACTGCTTGGCCATCCGGCGGAAGGCCTTCTTCACGTCGTCAGTCCCCGCGCTCTCGGGGACTCCCAGGACCTCGTAGTAATCGCGCTGGGCGGCCATCAGGCCTGATCACCCTTCCAGCTGAGCACCATCACGCGGGCGGGCCGGATGAGCGTGTCCCCCAGCCGGTAGCCGGCCTGCAGCACGGCGCCAACGGTGTGATCCTGTTCGGCGGCGGCGGCCGGACCCATCGTCACGGCTTCATGCAGATTGGGATCGAACGGAACGCCGGTCTGGTCGATGCGGACGAGGCCCACGGCATCCAGGGCCTTCCAGAATTTCCGCCGCACCAGCTCGACGCCGTCGTGTACCGTCTTGGCGTCGGTCGTGGCCTGGTCGACCTCGGCGAAACGGGTCAGATCGTCCAGTCCGTCCACCAAACGCTCGATCAGCTCGCCCTGGGCCCTGGCCCAGGCCTCCAGGCGTTCCTTGGCCGTCCGCTTGCGGAAATTTTCAAACTCGGCGGCAAGCCGGAGGTACTTGTCGTTCAGCGCCGAGATCTCCTCCTCGAGACGTTTTTGCGCCTCAAAGGGGAGTTCAGCCGGTACGCCGGCGGCTTGGTCGTTCGGAGTC
>DATMOQ010000129.1:0-3404 GCA_035568195.1 Gemmatimonadales bacterium | reverse complement strand
GGGCCGGGCGGCTCGACCGTGGCGACGGCGCTCGTTCGACGGGGTCGCCGCGTGGTGGTCCTCGAGCGTGAGGTGTTCCCGCGCTTCCACATTGGCGAGTCGCAGCTCCCGTGGAGCAATGAGATCTTCCGTGCCCTGGGCGTCTACGAGACCATTCTACAGGCGGGCTTCGTTGAAAAGTGGGGCGCGAGTTTCGCCGCAACCGATGGCGCGGCAGAACAGTACGCCGACTTCACGGAGGCGGTTGAGACGCCCACGCCACAGAGTTTCCAGGTTTCGCGCGCGCACTTTGACGATCTCCTGCTTGCTCACAGCCGTCGATCGGGAGCGGAGATCCTCCAGGGGCACCGCGCTCTCCATGCGGTTTTTGAAACGGACGGTGCGTTGCTTCAGTTCGCTGACTCCAAAGGCAACGAGCGGGGACTGCGGGTGGGGATAGTCGTGGATGCCTCTGGGCGGGCGGGCTTCCTGGCCAGGACACTCGGCCGCCACGAGATGGATCCATTGCTCCGCAACATAGCGGTCCACGCGCAGTACGAGGGGATCCCCAGGCGTCAGGGGCGGCGCTCCGGCGATATCCGAATGCTGACCCGCGCCGATACGGGCTGGGTGTGGCTCATTCCCATCTCGCCTGGGGTGACTAGCGTCGGCGCGGTCATCCCACAAACTGTCTACAACCGCGAGTCGAAGACCTCCGCCGAGGAGAGCCTCGAGCACTTTATCGCGACGACCCCGGGCGCGGCCCCTTTGTTCCACGCGGCGCATAGGGTCTCGCCCGCCCGCTTCGACGCGGACTACTCCTATCTGGGGACACGTCTGGCGGGGGATCGTTGGCTGGCGGTCGGTGACGCGGCAGGGTTTTTGGACCCGATCTTCTCTACCGGCGTCCTGCTCGCGATGCAGGCAGGCCTGGACGCTGCCGAGACGATTTCGGGTGCTCTTTCGGACGGGGATTGTTCGGCACGCCGCTTTGGATCCTACGAGCGTCGCGTGCGCCAGCGCTATCACCACTTTCGGAGGTTCGCCGTCGGCTTCTACGACCCAGCGTTCAGAGAGCTGTGGTTCACGCGCTCGAACCGGTTCGGCTTGTACCAGGCGATTCTCTCGGTACTCGCAGGCAACTGGCGCCCTTCGTTGGCAACGCGCGCGAGGATCGAACTCTTCTTCATGCTTGTGGCCCTGCAGCGTGCTATCCCACTCGCGCCACGCTCCGCGCGGACAAAGGTGCTAAGCGAAACGTCATAAGGGCGGGGGTCAGGATGTCGGATCACGACGCCACTCGTTCGACGATCAAGCGCCTGATCGTGGAGAATCTCAACCTCGAGGGCCTCGCGCCCGAGCGCATTGCCGACGACGCGCCGCTCTTCGGCGAGGGATTGGGCCTCGACTCCGTGGATGCCCTGGAGCTTGTGGTCGCCCTCGAGAAGGAGTTCGGAATCAGCGTGGAGAGCCACGAGATCGACCGCAAAGTATTCGGCTCGGTCGCGGACTTGGCGACCTTCGTCGAGAAGTGCCGCGCTGCCCTGGCACCGGGCTCACCGAATGGCTGAAATCCGCGGGGACGCTCCGATTCGCGTGGTCATCACCGGTATGGGGGCAGTGAGCGCGGCGGGCTGGGGCGTCGAGCCACTCTGGCACGCGCTCAGGGCGGGGCGGACGGGGGTCGGCCCATTCTCGCGCTTCGACCATTCGCGCCAACGCACCCACTTGGCGGGGCAGGTGCCGCCGGGCCCGCCCAAGACGTTTCGACGCCACCCGGGCTGGAACCGGCTCGCCTCCACGGACCGGTTCGCGCTCTTCGCGGCCCTCGAGGCTGTCAAGCAGGCGGGACTCGGCCGCCGTCTGGACGAGGTCACCGCCGGCGTCTTTTTCGGCACCAGCACCGGAGGGCTGCCCGAGGCTGAGCAGTTTCTCGAGGAGCTGTGGAGTAGCAGCGGGGAGCGCGGGCGTCTCTCCCACTTGGCGTCGCACCAGCTCAACGCGCCAGGTGACGCCGTCGCCCGTCACCTCGGGGCCACAGGGCCTGTCTTCACGGTCTCCTCGGCCTGCGCCTCCGCGGCGCTCGCGCTTGAAGACGCGCTTAGGTCAGTCCGTTCGGGCGAGGTGGACCTTGCCGTGGCAGGCGCCTCCGACAGCCTCTGCACGACCACGTATTCGGGGTTCAACTCGCTGCGTGCGGTGGATGAGAAACCCTGCCGCCCCTTTCGCGAGGGGCGCAGCGGCATGTCCTTGGGCGAGGGTAGCGCAGTCCTCGTGCTCGAGCGGCTCGAGAGAGCGCTCGCGCGCGGGGCGGAGCCTCTCGCCGAGCTTTTGGGCGCCGGTGCGTCCTGTGACGCCAACCACATGACTGCGCCTCACCCCGAGGGCGTCGGCGCTGCCTTGGCGGTTAGCCGCGGGCTCGAGGACGCCGGCATTGCGGCTGAGCGCATCGACTTCTTCAACGCTCACGGCACGGGCACGCTGCTCAACGATGCGTCGGAGTTCTCGGCACTTTCCAAGGTCTTTGGTGAGCGCGCGTCGCGTATACCGGTGAGCGCGACCAAGAGTATTGTCGGTCACCTGCTGGGCTCTTCGGGTGCGATCGAGGCCGTGGCGACCATACTATGCTTGATGGCAGGCGAGGCGCACCCGGCACCAGGCGGCGGCCGCGTGGACCCAACGACGCCCGTGGATTTGGTTCTGGGCGAACCGAGGCCGCTGGGCACAGGGAGTATCGCTGTCTCGGCCAGCTTTGGGTTCGGCGGCGCTAACGCGGCAGTGGTGCTTGGCCACTGGTCGCGACCGTGATGGAGACGGTCGTCATCACAGGCGTCGGTACCCTGGGGAGCTATGGCGTCGGGCTCTCGCGGCTGGCGGAAGTGCTTGCGGCGGGAACGCCCAAAGTGGCCGAGGTCGCCCGCTCGGCGCAATACCATCGGAAAGACGGGGCACGAACAGCGGCGCTCGTGGCCGGTGAGGATCTAGCCCCGTGGCTGGCACCGGCCTTGGCGCGCCGAATGAGCCCTCCCTCGAAGCTGGCCGTCGCGGCGGCTCGCATGGCGCTAGGGGACGCGGGGCTCGCGGAAGGAGCTGCGAGCGTCTCGATCGCCGTCGTTCTCGCGACCGCCTTCGGACCGACGTCGTTTACCGAGAAGCTCCTCAAGTCGATTCTCGCCGAAGGACCCGAGAGCGCCTCTCCCTTCCTATTCATGGAGTGCGTCTCCAACGCTCCGGCGGCACAGGTCGCGATCGACTGCGGCGCTACGGGGCCCAACGTGACGATCGTGCAGCGTGAGGCCGGCGCTCTCGTCGCGTTTGGACGCGGTGCGACCGCGGTAGCGGAGGGGCGCGTGGCCCGGGCCCTCGTGGGGGCAGTGGACGAAATGACGCCGCTCGCCCACGCCGTTCTCGACCGCTTCGGCGCC
>DATMOQ010000128.1:0-3511 GCA_035568195.1 Gemmatimonadales bacterium | reverse complement strand
GTGATCCCGGCTCGCGTGCGGCTCCCGCACGGTGACCGGGATTTCCGCCGTGAGACCGGCGAGCAGCACGGCGCTCTTGACCTGGGCCGACGATACCGCCGACTGGTAGTCGATGGTCTGCAGCCGGCCGCCGCGCAGGCTGACCGGGAGCGTTCCGTTCGCCGTCTCGTCGATGCGGGCACCCATCTGCCGCAACGGGTCGGTCACCCGGCGCATCGGCCGCCGGCGGAGGGACGCGTCTCCGGTGAGCGTCGCGCGGATGCCCTTCCCCGCCAGGATGCCGAGCAGGAGGCGCGTGGTCGTGCCGGAATTGCCGCAGTCAAGACGGGAGTCGGGAGTCGTGAGTCGTCGACTCAGTACCGTGACGGGCTTCCCCTCGCGGACCGGACTGATGCCAGCTCCCAGCTGGCGCAAGACACGGGACGTGGATTTCACGTCCGCGCCGGCCAGGAGTCCGGTGATTTCGCTCTGGCCCTTGGCGAGCGCCGCGAACATCAGCGCGCGGTGGGAGATGCTCTTGTCTCCGGGAGGCGTGAGGGACCCTGACACGTGCATGGACCGGAACATAGCGGCCCTCGCGACACGGGCAAACGCGAAGGGGCGGCCCCGCAGGGCCGCCCCCAAGTGGTGCGTGAGACTCACCGGTCAGGGAGAGACGTTGAACCGGTTCGAGCGGCCGACGACCCCGACGATGGCCGGGCGCCCGCCCACCGAACCGACCGCGGCGAAGAGGTAGCCGCCGGGCTTGATCTGAACGAGATCGGAGAAGGTCGCCACGCCCGAGGCGTCCGTGATCTGGGTCAGCGTCCCGGTCAGGAGCGCCGGCGTGCCGTTGTTGTTGAAGGCGCCCAGCGTCACCGCCGTATTCGGAACGGGCAAGCCTGAGCCGGAGGCCGTGATCAGCACCCGCACCGGGGGGGTCATGACGTGCCCGGCCTGTACGTTCGAGGGCTGTCCGATGAACGTCGCCAGCGCGCTGTCGACCACCTGCGGTCCGAACTCGCTGTGAATGCCGGACGTCGAACCGGCCAGTCCACCCGGATTGCCGTACAGGGGCGCGGGCACGAAGAACGAGCCCACGGCGCTCGCCAGCTTCTGGAGCAGGTTGCGGGACGGCACGGCCGCGATCGGTGAGCAGCTGACCGGATCCAGGAAGGATGCGTCCTGGAAGGGCAGGAGCCCGATGTTCTCCTCGTGGAGGAGGGACGTGCTGTTGCTCGTGGCATCGACGCAGACGCCGACCATCGCGCCGGCACCAGCGAACGTCGCCGAGCGCGGAACGACTTTCCAGTCGTAAGAGGTCGTCGTGGAGCCGGGCCGGCCGTACAACAGGAGACGCGACGGCGCGGGATTGCCCGCGAGCATCGTGGCCCACGTCCCGCTCATCGGCTTGACGCCCGAGAAGGGCGCGGTCAACGGCCGGTTCACCGCCGGACCCGTCGAATCACTCGCGCCGCCGCGGATCTCAAAGGCTCCGTGCTGCGCGGGGTCGAGGGCGACCGAGAAGTCCTCGGGGAACGCGAGCGGCAGATCGGCGGCGTTGGTGTACATGCACGCGAGCACGCCGTTGGTCAGCGCGCCGCCGTCCGTGACGTCCGTATTTCCCGCCTTCACGTTGTTCGCGACATGGACGAAGATGTCGAAGCCGAACCCCTGTGCGGCCGGCGTCGCGATCCCCGCCAGCTGCATCGCGGCCACGATCGTCTTGACGGCCTTCGCTTCAGTCCCGGAGAAGTACCGGGTGACCGACTTGTTGATTGACGTGAAGTCGCAGGTGATGCCGCCACTGGGACGCGACGCCATGCGAGACGCGGCAACGCGGCTGGTGACACTCGGCGTGAGGGGCTGCCTCGCCTCACCGCACGCGGTGATCAGGGTGGCAAGAAGGAACACGGACGCACGTCGGCCTGCGGTCATCGGGTCGTCTCCTGGGCGCTGGGGATCGGACGGTACTACGAGGCCTCAAAGCTGTGCAGGAAAGCAGTATCCGCGCCAGCCGGCGCGCGGTCCGGATCTACTGGAAGTTGATGCAGAAGCGCCATGGTGCGGCGCCGGTCCTACAGACTCAGTGCGCGCCGACCAGCGTCGCGAACTTGGGGTCGTCGCGCAGACCGCGCAGCCACCAGGTGTGGTCGTTCGCCACCGTCACCCGGTCCTGCGGGTTGGTCGCGAGATACTCGGCGAGCAAAGTGAGCGCCTCCGGGCGGTCACCGAGCACATTGCGAAGGAGCATCTCCACGTAGACCAATTCGCGATTGGGGTCCACGTCGGGGCCGGCCCGCGCCCGGAGGGCGACCGCGCGGGCGCTGTCCTTCAGACCGGCGTTGGCGAGCCCCATCGCGACCAGCAACGACCCCCGCCGCCGGCGAAAGTCCCGCTCGTTCGGCGGATACTGCTGTACGTTCTGGTCCAGGAGCTTCCACAGACGCGGCACATCGGGCTTCGACCCCTTGAGTGCGAAGAGCGAGATCTGGCATTCCGTGAATGAGGCGTCGTCGGGGAATCGGCGGCTCCCCTCCTGACACCACCGGGTAGCCTCCCGCTGGTCTTCGAGGTCGAGGGACGCCGAGTACAGGCGCCACACGATGTCGTTCGCGTCGTTCAGGTAGGGATCCGCCTCGTAGGCCTGCTGGCCGTAGATCTTCGCCTGGGCGGTTTCCGACCGGCGGGCCTCGAGGTGCGACAGCAGCGAAAGGTCGTCGGCCCGGCGCGGATTGCCGAGCGCGGCCCCGCCCGCGGTGAGGTCCTGCTCCGCGGCGCTCAGGAGCTGGTCGGTGGTGAGCGGCGCGGGATCGAGATTCAGGAGCCAGCGGACATACCGCATGGTCCCGCGCAGCTGCAGCGCCGCCGAATCGGGACGGATCGCCAACGCCCGCTCGGCGAAGTCCATGCCCCGCCGGGTCCACTGGTCCGCCGCGGTCTTTTCGAATCCGACGACATGGCGCTGGTGCCAGGCGATCCAGCCCCGCTCGATCAGCGGTGTGGTCCAAGTCCGGTCGAGACGCGACGCCCGGGCCAGATCCGAATCCGCCGCCGCCAGCTGGCGCCCCGCTGTTGCCGTATCCCCGGACGAGAGCAGCGGCTCCACCTGCCGGTCCAGACCGGCGGCCTGCTGCACCAGGTCCCACGCCTCCGTGCTGCCCGTTCCCGCGCGGGAAATCAGCTGGTCCACCGCCTGACCGAGACTTTGCCGCAGCACGCGGGACACTTCGCCGGCAAGCGTGTCCTGCAACGCCAGGACGTTGCTCCGGGGCGCCACCAACCGCGCGCTCGCCATCTCGGCGCCGGTCGCCCCATTGGACATCGAGACCGCCAGCGCCAGCGAATCCCCGAGTACGTCCACCGATCCCGAAACGATGGTCCCCACGCTCAGAGCCCGCGCCACGCTGTCGGGCGCCACCGCATTCCCGCGAAACCGGGCCACGCCGTTCGGCGAGATGACTTTGAGCGCGCTGACCGACGCCAGCTCGTGAATGAGCGCTTCGGTGAGCCCGTCCGCGACGTAGGCGAG
>DATMOQ010000127.1:0-3100 GCA_035568195.1 Gemmatimonadales bacterium | reverse complement strand
TTCGAGCTTCTCGGAAAGCGCGTTGACCACCGAGACGCCGACGCCGTGGAGACCGCCGGACACCTTGTACGTGTTCTTGTCGAACTTGCCGCCGGCGTGCAGGACGGTGAGCGCCACTTCCACGCCGGGCTTCTTCTCCGTCTTGTGGATGTCCACGGGGATGCCGCGCCCGTTGTCCACGACGGTGATCGCGTTGTCCGGGTGGATGGTGACGTCGATCTGGGTGGCGTATCCCGCCAGCGCTTCGTCCACCGAATTGTCCACCACTTCGTAGACCAGGTGGTGGAGGCCGCGCGCCGACACCGACCCGATGTACATCGCGGGCCGGCGCCGCACCGCCTCCAGGCCCTTGAGGACCTGGATGGAGTCGGCCTGATAGTCGCCGTTGGCCTTCGTCTTGGGTTCAGGCTTTGCCTTCGCCATAGCTCACTGTGGTGAAAGGAACCAGCGGATCCCGCGGATCCGGCCGTCGCCCCGCCCCGCGTTGACCCGGGCGATGATCGTCGGCGCCATCAGCTGCAGCTCCGTCATCCAGGCGCTGGTGTGCACCCCCACGAAGAGGGTGCCGTCCGGCGCCACCCGGTCGGGCAGGGTCACGGCCGCGATCTGGGGCCCCACGAGCCGCGCCCAATCGGGGATCACCCGGGCCTGCGCCAGACGGCCTTCCAGGCCCGACCGCTTGAGGTAGCCGGACAGCGCCTCCGAAACCGCCATCGGTCCTTGGCGTTTTGGGTCGGTCATTTGGGGGGCCTGAAGGTCCGCGTGGAGTACGACGAAAAATACCCTGAAGTTATTGTCAGGTCAAGACTTAAGCTGGTTTTCCAGGAGGCCTATTTGACCACCACGAACGTGTCCAGGACGTCGGCGTAACCGGCGATATCCCGGGCCCGGAGCTCGAAGGGAATCTTGGCGCCCTTGATGAGGTTGCTGTCGACCACGAACAGGAACGGTGCCTCGAAGGAGAAGTTGAACTCTCCGTCAACGCCGATTTCGGGCCCGCCGTCGAACAGCACCCACATGGAATCGATCCCGACGTTGTCCGTCACGTCGATGGTCCCCCGCAGGGTGTCCGGGGAATTGACCGAGTCATGTTGAAAATGGACCGCGAGGGCAGGCGGGCCGGGCCGGGGGCGATCTTCGCCGCACCCCACTGCCATCGCGGCCAGGCCCGCGGCCACCATCAGGCCCGCGCTCCCCCGGCGACGCCTCATTTGCCGGTGAACTTGGCCTGCCGCTTCTCGAGAAAGGCGGATAGTCCTTCCTTGGTATCCTGGGTGGCCGCCAGCAGGCCGAAGTGATTCGCCTCGAGCAACAGCCCCTCGTCCAGCGTGATTTCCAGCCCGTGGTCGATCGCCTCAATCGAGAGACGGACCGCCAGCGGGCCCATCGACAGGATACCCCGGAGCATCTTCTCCGATTCCGCCATCAGCTGGTCGGCCGGAACCACCTTGTTCACCAGCCCGATCCGGTACGCCTCGGCCGCGTCGATCATCTCGGCGGTCAGGATGAGCTGCATCGCGACGCCTTTCCCCACCAGACGGGGCAGCCGCTGGGTGCCGCCATACCCGGGGGCGATGCCGAGCTTGACCTCGGGCTGGCCGAACTTGGCATTTTCGCTGGCGATGCGGATGTGACAGGCCATCGCCAGTTCACATCCCCCTCCCAGCGCGAAGCCGTTGACGGCCGCGATCACGGGCTTGCCGCACGATTCGAACCGGCGGAGCACGCCCTGTCCCCGCATCGCCCGCGCCTTGCCGTCGAAGGGCCCCTGCTTCGCCAGGTCGCCGATATCGGCCCCCGCCACGAACGCCTTGGGGCCGGCCCCGGTGATGATGACGCCCTTGATCTCGGGATCGGTGGTGACGCGATCCGCGGCCTGCCCCAGCTCGGCCATCACTTGATCGTTCAGGGCGTTCAACTTGTCGGGGCGATTGATGGTGATGACGGCGACGCCGTCCTTCACGTCGAAGAGCAGGGATTGGTAGGTCATAGGCCGCTTATGCTACCGCCGTTGCCGTCATCAGCCAAGACCCGTACGTTCGCGCCATGAAATCGGTACTGGCCATCGACGAAGGGACGACGGGCGCGCGGGCCCTGGTGATCGGGGAAGACGGCCGGGTGTTGGGGCGGGGGTATCGCGAGATCCCGCAGCATTTTCCCCAACCGGGGTGGGTGGAGCACGATCCGGAGGACCTCTGGCGCGCGTCCCTCGACGCCTCGCGCGAGGCGCTGGCGCAGGCCGGGACCAGGCCCGATTGCATCGGCATCACCAATCAGCGGGAAACCGTCTGCGTGTGGGATCGCGAGACCGGCAAGCCGCTCCATGCGGCCATCGTCTGGCAGGACCGCCGGACCGCGGATCGCTGCGCGGCGCTCGCCGCCGGTCCTTCGGGCGCCACGATCCGCGAGCGAACCGGCCTGGTCCTGGATCCCTATTTCTCGGGGACCAAGATCGAATGGCTGATGAAGCAGGTGCCAGGCGTCAGGGGTCAGGTGTCAGACGGCAAGGCGATTTTCGGCACCGTCGATACCTGGCTTCTCTACAAGCTGACGGGCGGCAAGACGTTCGCCACTGATCACACCAATGCCAGTCGTACACTCCTCTATAACATCCGCGATCTGGGCTGGGACGACACGCTCCTGGAGATCTTCGGGGTCCCGCGGGCCGCGCTCCCGGAGGTGCGCCCGTCGAGCGGAGACTTTGGCGTCGCCATCGCCGAGCATTTCGGCCGGGAGATCCCCATTCTGGGCATTGCCGGGGATCAGCAGGCGGCGCTCTTTGGGCAGGGGTGCTGGAAGGCCGGTCAGGCCAAGAACACCTATGGCACCGGGGCTTTTCTCCTGCTCCACACGGGCGAGGCGCCGGCGCGGTCCGGTTCCGGGCTGCTCACCACCGTGGCCTGCGACGCGGCGGGGCGGCCGGCCTACGCGCTCGAGGGCAGCGTGTTCATCGCGGGAGCGGCGGTGCAATGGCTCCGGGACGGTCTGGGCATCATCGCGCGCGCCGACGAGACCGAGGCGCTGGCGAGGAGCGTGCCCGATACCGGCGGCGTCATGTTCGTTCCCGCGTTCGTCGGTCTGGGCGCGCCGTCGTGGGAGC
>DATMOQ010000126.1:0-7892 GCA_035568195.1 Gemmatimonadales bacterium | reverse complement strand
TCCACGCGCAGATGCAGGTCCGACGACTGGGACTGCACCAGATCCCGGAGCAGCTGGCCCAGCTGCCGCTGCGCCCCCTCCATCCGCGCATCCGCGAACTCGGCGGGCAGGGCGCTGGGCGCTTCGGTCGAGGCCTCCAGCGGCGGCGGTGCGACGACCACGGAGAGGCGCGGCTTGCGCCCCCCCGTCGCGGGTTCCGGGGCCGGCTCGGCCGGCTCCGCGTCCGGCGGCGGCCCTGCGTCCACGCCGGGCGTGATCTGCGCGTGCAGCTTGCCGTTCTTCGGCGTCACGCGGACGATGACCAGCCCGGCGCCACCGGCATATTCGAACGTGGCGCCCACTCCCTTGCCGATCCGGTCCGCCGCTTCGCTGGGCGCCAGCTCGCTCAAGAGCGCGTACAGCTGCTTTTCGGTGATGATCTGCTTCGAGAGCTTGGAGGAACGACCCTGCTTCTCCATGCCGACCGCTTCGTCGGGCACGAGGAGCAGCTGCTCGCCGCCGTTCTTGATCAGGAGATCGATGAAGGGATCGAGACGGGCCATGTCCTCAGTCCGTAGGGCGCGCATAGAGGACGTGCGCACGGTTGACCAGGTGGGTGGCGCGGTTGGTGGTCACGGCGAAGAAGGGTCCTCCGCCGGCGTTGAGATAGTCGATGGGCCGGGACATCGACTCCGGCAGCTCCACGTCGGCGATGCCGTTCCAGATTGTGCCGTCCACCAGCGTGACTTCCAGGCCGATCTCCCGCACCCCCGGCGCCCGATGGTCCTCGGGGGCCGGGATGGTCAGGGCAATGGTCTGGGCGCGCGACACCAGCAGGACCTCCCGATGTTCGTCGGGCAGGAACGGGAAGAACCCCTCCGGGCGGTTGAGCATCTCGAGCGGCGTCTCCGGACCTTCCCGCGCGGGCGCGCGGGCCATGACGAACACGGCTCCGGCGCGTTCGCCTCCCTGCGTGAGGAGCAGGCGGGCCGGGATCGATTCACGGGGAAGGGAGAAACCGCTCACGCTGCACAAGATAAGACGATTCGGAAGGCGCGTCGAGGAACCCGCCCCCTGCCGCAGAGCGTTCTTAGGTGACGCGCCACGGCGACATATCCCATCCATCGGAGACGACTGATGCCCGACGCTCGGCAGGACCTCAAGACCCACCCCCGGTACATCCCGGGCTTCCATTTCCTCCTGCTGGGAATCCTCTCCGTCAACTTCATCTGGTCCGTGGCGCGCCTCTTCAAAGCGGGGCTCACCTTCGAGACCGCGTGGACCGTCGTGATGGGGTTCGCCTTTCTCGAGTTCTTCTTCTATATGCGGCAGTTCGCCACCCGGAATCAGGACCGGACCATTCGCCTCGAGATGCGGGTCCGGCTGCGGGACGTCCTTCCGGCCGAGCTCAAGGCGCGCATCGGCGAGCTGACCACCAGTCAGCTCATCGGTCTGCGATTCGCGAGCGACGCGGAGCTGCCGGGACTGGTGCGGCGCGTGCTCGAGGAGCGGATCGGCCAGCGGACCTCCATCAAGGCCATGGTCACCGATTGGCAGGCGGACTTCCAGCGTGTATGAGTGCCGGGGTAGATTAGTCGCGTGACCGCACCGTCGACCGCAGCCGAGAAGAAGCCCAAGAAGAAGGCCATCACCGCCGGCTCCTGGCAGGAAGCGCGGGCGCTGATCTACGCCCACCGCTACCGCCTGGCGGTGGGGCTCCTCCTGATGCTGGTCAACCGCCTCTCCGGATTCGTGCTTCCCGCCAGCTCGAGAGCGGTGATCGATCAGGTGATCGGGCATCATCACACGGAACTCCTGCCCCGCATCGCGCTGTACGTCGCCCTGGCCACGCTGGTGGGGGCGGCGTCGTCGTTCGGGAACTCACAGATCCTCGGGGTCGCGGCCCAGGCGGCGATCACCGACATGCGCCGGAGGGTGCAGTCGTACGTCCTGCGCCTCCCGGTCAGCTACTTCGACTCGACGAAGAGCGGCATCCTGATCTCGCGGATCATGACCGACGCGGAGGGGATCCGGAATCTCGTGGGAACAGGGCTCGTGCAGATGGTGGGCGGCCTGGTCACCGCGGTGATCGCGCTGGGCTGGCTCTTCAAGCTCAACTGGCAGCTCACCAGCTACTCCATCCTCATCCTGGGGACGTTCGGCGGCGGGATGGCGTACGCGTTCAGCAAGCTCCGGCCCCTCTTCCGGGATCGCGGGAAGATCAACGCCGAAGTCACGGGCCGGCTGGCCGAAACCCTGGGCGGCATCCGGATCGTGAAGTCCTACCGGGCCGAAAAGGGCGAGCGACTGGTCTTCGGCCGCGGCGTCCACACGCTGCTCCGGAACGTCGCCACGACCATGACCGGGATTTCCAGCGTCGGGGCGTTCGCCTCGGTCATCGTCGGCGCCATCGGCATTCTCGTGATGCTGGTCGGCGCGCGCGCCGTCGTCGCCGGGCAGATGACCATGGGGGACTTCTTCCTCTACGTCTTCCTGATCGGTCTCGTGGCCTTCCCCCTGATCAACATCGCGTCGATCGGCACGCAGATCACCGAAGCGTTCGCCGGGCTCGACCGGATCCGCGAGATCCGCCAGATGACCACGGAAGATCAAGCTGACGCGACCCGCGCGCCCATGGGGGAGATCCGGGGCGACATCACCTTCGAGCACGTGACGTTCGAATACACAAAGGACGTCGAGGTCCTGAAGGACATCAATTTCACCGCCCGGGCGGGGACTACCACCGCCCTGGTGGGGTCGTCGGGGGCGGGGAAGAGCACCCTGATCGGCCTCGTGATGGCCTTCTCCCGTCCCAAGTCGGGACGGGTTCTGGTGGATGGCCGCGACCTCGACACGGTCCGACTGTCCGACTACCGCACCCAGCTGGGGGTGGTGCTCCAGGACAACTTCCTGTTCGACGGCACCGTGGCCGACAACATCGCGTTCGCCAATCCCCACGCCACCCGGGCCGAGATCGAGCGGGTGGCGAAGATCGCCCACTGCGACGACTTCGTGCGGAAGTTCGAGAACGGCTACGACACCATCGTGGGCGAGCGGGGCGTCAAGCTTTCCGGCGGAGAGCGCCAGCGCGTATCCATTGCCCGGGCCATTCTGGCGGACCCCCGGGTGCTCATCCTGGACGAAGCCACGAGCTCCCTCGATTCCGAAAGCGAGGCCAAGATCCAGGATGGCCTCAAGACCCTCCGCCAGGGACGCACGTCGTTCGTCATCGCGCACCGCCTGTCCACCATCCGCAGCGCGGACCAGATTCTGGTGATGGAAGGCGGTCAGATTGTGGAGCGGGGCACCCACGCCGAGCTCCTCGCGGTGAACGGACGGTACCGTCAGCTGTATGACAAGCAGTACAAGTTCGAGCAGGACCGGTTCATCAACCCCGGTGAGGACTTCACCCCGGAACCGGACGCGGCGCCCATTGCCCTGGCGGTGACGCCTCCCGATCGCCTCTAGCATCGAGTTCGGATGATCCTGTTCAAGCTCATCCAGTCGATCTTCAACACGCTCCACTCCGAAGGCACGCCCGGTCAGGTCGCGGCGGGAATCGCCCTCGGCGCCTTCCTGGGCCTCACGCCGCTCGTGTCGCTGCACAACGTGGTCATCTTCGCCCTGATCTGCTTCTTGAACGTGTCGTTCGGCGGCGCCTTGCTGGGGTGGGCCATCTTCACACCCCTGGGCTTCCTCCTCGATCCGGCGTTCGACAGCATCGGGCACCGGCTCCTGCTGGACACGCCGGGCCTCACTCCCCTGTGGACCGCGATGTACAACGCGCCGGTGCTGCCCCTCACCAACTTCAACAACACGGTGGTGCTCGGCTCCGTCGTGTTCACGACCATCTTCTTCCTGCCGTTTTTCTTCTTTTTCCGATGGGGCGTGGACCGGTACCGCGAGACCGCGGGCGCGTGGCTCAAGCGGACCAAGCTCTACCATGTCATCACCGCGTCCAAGCTGGTCAACGTCTACAAGCTGTTCTTCCCGTGAAAATCGCCCTGGTCCGCTGGAAAGCCGTCCTGCCCATCGGAGTGGGACTACTTGTCCTGGTGGTGGGGTGGGTGCTCTTCGGAAACTGGGTGGTCAAGAAAGCGCTGGAGGCGGGCGGTACCGTCGCCGCCCGTGCCAAAGTGGAGATCGACCACGTCAGCGTTTCCCTGTGGCAGTCACGTTTGACCATCTACGGGTTGACGGTGGCGAGCCCGTCCGAGGCCTTCAAGAACACCCTGCAGGCGCAGGAGCTCGAGGCGGATTTTGAAACACTGCCGCTCCTCCGCAAGAAGTTCATCGTCGATCGCCTGGCGGCCACCGGACTTCGCTTCGGGACTCCCCGCACCACCGACGGCCGGGTCAAGCAGCCCGAAGCCGACACCGGCGCTGCCCCGCCGGCCGCCGCCCCGGTCACGCCCGCCGCCGCGAAGCCTCCGGCGCCCCCCAAGCCGTCGGCCATCGAGAACCTGGCGAGCCGCCTCAATTTCCCCATTCTCAACCTGGCGCAGGGGAAGCTCGACGTGGGCACGCTGGATCCCTCCAAGCTCTCGACCGCCGCCGCGGCGCACGCGCTCCAGGCGCGCGCCGATTCGGCTTCCAAGGCGTGGACGGCCGCGCTCAACGATCTCCACACGGGGCCGACCACGGATAGCGCCGTGGCGCTGGCGAACCGGCTGAAGGGCGCCCGCCCGACCGACCTCACTGCCGTCAACAATGCCCGCCGCATGTTGACGCTCCTGACCCAGGCGAAAGACAAGGTGGACGCGCTCGGCCGGGGGATCGCCGCGGGCGCAGCCGATCTGCAGCACGGCGTGGCGGCGCTCGACTCGGCCAAAGCCAAGGACCTGGCGACGGCGCGGGGCTTGGTGCGTCTTCCGGCGCTCGATGCGTCTCAGATCGGCGTGGCCGTGTTCGGTCCGGCTGCGGCGGGGAAGTTCGAGAAAGCGCTGCACTGGACCCGGGTGGCGCGGGAATACACGCCTGCCGGCCTCACGCCCCACGCCTCTCCCGCCCCCCAACGGGTGCGCCGCGCCGGCACCAACGTCCAGTTCCCCCGCGAGCACGATCTGCCCGCGGTCTGGCTCAAGGACGGCGCGGTCTCCTTCACGCTGGACAGCACGAAGAACTACGACGGCCGACTGGCCGACCTCACGACGTCGCAGACCCTCACCGGCCGGCCCACCACCTTCAAAGCTCAGGCGCCGGCGGTGCAGGCGGGCGCGCTCCTGGATCATCGCCGGGCGGAGGCTCTCGACACCGTCTCCGGCGCTTTCGCGGCGGTCCGTCTCCCCGACCTTGCGATCCCCGTCGGAGGCATTCGGCTCGTGCCGGGCACCGGCACCATGAGCTTCCGCTTCGCGCTCGAGGGCGAGAATCTGCGGGCCGGCTGGGAAGTGCGTTCGACGAAGATCACCTGGGCGCGCGATTCGGCGACGGGGCGTTCCACCAGCGGGGACCTCATCTGGCAGGTGGTGTCGGGGATTTCCACCCTCGACGTGACCGCGCAGCTGTCCGGAACGCCGGCCAATCCGTCGCTGTCGGTCCGGTCCAATCTTGACCAGGCGATTTCGGGGCGCATCAAGGGCCTGATGGGCGACCAGGTGAAGGCGGCGGAGCAGAAGCTCTCGGCCCAGGTGAACGCGTATGCCGATCCGCTGATCGCTCCGGTCAAATCCCGCGTGACGTCCGTCACCGGGGACGCCCAGCAGCAGCTGGGGGCGTCGCAGAGCCGGATCGCGGATGCCAAGAAGCAGCTCGAGCAGCGGCTCAAGTCCCTGACCGGCGGCATCAAGCTTCCTTAAACCTTTCCGGCCCAGCCGGAGTCACACCGACATCACCCGCCCGACGCCTGTCTCCAGTGATGCCGACACCCTGGCCCGCGCGCGGGCGGGGGATGAGGCGGCCTTCCACGTCCTGTATAGGGCCGAGGTCGGCCGCGTGTATGCATTGTGCCTTCGACTGACGGGAAACCGCGGGGATGCGGAGGAGCGAACGCAGGACGTTTTCGTGCAGGCCTGGCGCCGGCTGGCGTCCTTCCGGGGGGAGAGCGCCCTGTCCACCTGGCTCCACCGCCTCACCGTGAACCTGGTGCTGACGGAGCGGCGGAGCGTGATGCGACGGGAACGGCGGGTGATGGCGGTGGAGGAGCCCGAGAAGCTCGAGCGCCCGGGAGTCGGGACTCAGGACGCGGGGGCCGTCGGAGTGGATCTCGAGCGCGCCATCGCCAGATTGCCCGATGGAGCCCGGGAGGTGTTCGTGCTGCACGACATCGAGGGATACACGCACGTGGACATCGCAGGCCTGTGCGGGATCGCGGCCGGGACCTCGAAGGCTCAGCTCTTCCGAGCGCGCCGGCTCTTGCGGGAGATGCTCGAGCGATGACGGACTTCGAGCCTCCCGTTCGGGGCGTCGGGGACCTGCCCCGGTCCATCGAGCCCCCGCGTGATCTGTGGCCCGGCGTGTCCCGCCGCCTGCCGGGATGGCGGCGCCGGCTGCTTCTGACGGTGGGAGCGCTGGCCGCGGCCGCGTCCATCGCCGTGATGCTGTGGGCCCGAGGGCCGCTGGTAGACACGACCGTGATGTCCGGGACCCCCCGGATCTCGCGTGCGGGCGTCACGACCGATGACTCGTCGCGGGCTCGGCTCACCTTGTCGATCGGCGACATTACCGTCGAGCCGGGCAGTGATCTTCGCGTGGTGGCGATTGGGCCCCAGGAGCAGCGTTTTGCCCTCCGTCGCGGCACCATCTCGGCCCGGGTGCTGGCGCCCCCGCGGGTGTTCGTGGTCGAGACCCCCGCCACGGTGGCGACCGACCTCGGCTGCGCCTACGTCCTCCAGGTCGATTCGCTCGGCAACGGACTCCTGCGGGTGACGGCCGGCCAGGTGGAGCTCGCCACCGGTGGGCGACTCGTGATCGTGCCCGCCGGCGCGGTGGCGTCCATCCGGGCCGGCTTCGGACCGGGCAGCGCGCGCCGGGAAGACGCCCCGGCGGCGCTGGTTCGCGCGCTGGACGCGGTCGATTTCGGGAGCCGGGAGGGGGGAGCCGTCGATTCCGCCCTCGACGCTGCCCGCGTCGAGGACGCGCTGTCCCTGTGGCATCTCTTGTCCCGGGTCTCGCCGGGCGCGCGTGAGAAAGTCTACGACGGCCTGGCGCGCCTCGTCCCGCCCCCTGATGGCGTCACCCGCGACGGTGTGATCGCCCAGAACCGCGAAATGCTCGATTTGTGGTGGAATTATCTGCCCGGGACGGGGTACCGCAAGTAATTCAAACCCTCCCCCCCTTCAGCGGCATCCCATCAGCAACCTCAACCGGAGTTGTCCATGGTGGTCCGCAAAGCTGCAATGCTCCTGGCGGGAGCCGTCCTCCTCTCCGCCGCCGCCCCCTCCCCGTGTCCCACCTGCAAGGGGACCGCGACCGCGGCCGACGTCGGCACGTTGAAGGGCGTCTGGCTCTCGATCGAGAGCCCGGTCAATCCCTACGACAACGCGAATCAGGGCGTCTTTCTGATGGTGCACACGTTCTGGATGCACGGCCCGGCCGCGATGGCGGTGGAGGGTCGTGCCGAGGGAATGGTGAACGGGGAGCGGCGCACGGTGCCGCTCGCGTTTCAGGACCGGGGCGACGGGGTGTATGCCCTGTCGCAGAGCTGGCCCAAGGATGGGCGCTGGGCCCTGGTGATCACGGGACGGAACCGCGGGCAAGAGGCCTCAGTGCTGGTCCGGATTTCTGAGGACAACCGGGTGGCGGGGGTGCAGGTCACGCCCGACAAGATGGTGTCCGAGTCGGACGTCGGGGTGGCGCTGCGGTAGGAGAGTTACTTCGGACGCAACTCCGACTTGCCCTCGTAGGTGTTGCTGAACCCGCGGCGGGTGATGTAGCCGAGATCGATGCGTGGCTCCTGTTTGAAGGCGCGCAGG
>DATMOQ010000125.1:0-3623 GCA_035568195.1 Gemmatimonadales bacterium | reverse complement strand
TCGAAGCCCAGCCCCTCGCTGAACACGTCTTCGGTGAGGTGCTGCACCGGGATCGAGAAATGCTGCCACGTGCCCGGCAGGTCGCAGAACTTCACGTCGACCACCTGCACGCCCGCCTCCTGGGCGCGGCGGATCACGTCTTCCGGGGTCGCGCCGCCGGCCGGGCGAGCGCTCTGTCTGGGGGGTTCCATGGTCGCGGTCATTCGATCGGTCTCCTAACGGGTCTCGGGGAGGGCAGGGCGGAAACGAGAAGAGCCCGACCGGTGAGCGTCGGGCTCGGCAATTCGCGTCGTCAGGGGCGCGGCAGCCATGCGGGAACGTATGCAGGTCATGCAGTAGTGTCAAGCAATTTCTGCACCACTTGCACGAAATAAGCAGCTTACTGATGACTAGTGTCTGAGATCTGCATCGGTGACAACTAAAGTGTGCGCCTGAAGCATCATTTCGATGTCACCCCGCAACACTACCGCGCGGCTCCAGAGCTTCAAGGAAGTGCCAGAGCTCCACGGCCGAAAATTCACCGAAGCGCTCCCGTACCTCTCGCTCCCCCAGCTCGAGAAAGATCCAGCCGGTGGTCCGATGGTCGCCTGGCGCCACGAAGTGAATCCGCCCCCGCACCGACGAGCGGTCCCCCGCCGGCTCCGATTCGAGGTACACGTCCCAGCGGCGCTCGCCCCGCCGGAGCTCCCCCATATGGCGCGCCTGCTCGCGACCCGGAAAGGGGTTGGTCATATCGTGTAGACTACGCTCCCCCTGGAAATCCTGCCAGTTAGATTCCGGTCCCCATGAACTGTCATGCTTGTGGCTCCGCGCTGACTCCCGGTGTTCGCTACTGCCACAAATGCGGCGCCGCCGTGGGCGGTGCCCAGGGCGGATGGCGCATCGGACTCCCCTGGGGCATCGCCGGCCTGACCCTCGGCTCATTGATCACCGTGCTGGCAATGCGCGCGAGCGGCGGAGCAGCGGCCCCGCCGACCACACCCATCGTCCCGGCCCTCACGGCGCCCGCGGGCGCCGCGCCCGACATCAGCCGGATGTCCCCCGAAGAGCGCGCGCGCCGGCTGTTCGACCGGGTAGTGGACCTGGCGGAGCGCGGGGTGCAGGACTCGGTCCAGTTCTTCATGCCGATGGCCCTCGGCGCCTACGCCCAGCTGCCCGCGCTCGACCTCGACGCGCACTACGACCTTGGCGTGCTGCATCTTGCCGGCAACGACCCCGCCGGCGCTCTGGCGGAGTCCGACACGATCCTCACCACGGTGCCCACCCATCTCTACGGGTTGATGCTCCGGGCGCAGGGGCTCACGGAAAAGGGTGACACCGTCGGCGCCCGGAAGGCCTACCGGGCCTTTCTCGCCAACGAGCGCGCCGAACGCGCCCGGCGGCGTCCGGAGTATGCGGAGCACTCGGCCACTCTCGACGCCTTCCATTCCGAAGCGACCGCGGTCACCGCCGCCGCTCCGCGCCCGGCCCGCTGAGCCGGATCTCCCACTCGCCCTGAGACATGCCGACCATTCATCTGGCCCACAGCCCCGATTCCGACGACGCGTTCATGTTCTGGGCCCTCGCGGCGGGCAAGATCGATACCGGTGACCGCCGGTACATCCACGAGCTGTCCGATATCGAGTCGCTGAATCGCCGGGCCCTCGCCGGCGAGCTCGAGGTGACGGCCTGCTCCATTCACGCCTACGCCTCGCTCGCGGACCGGTACGCGCTCCTGGCGCACGGCGCCAGCATCGGTGACAAGTACGGACCCCGCGTCGTGGCCCGGGTGCCCGCTCCCGCCGACCCCCGCAAGGGACTGGCCGGCCGGGTGGTGGCCATCCCTGGGACGATGACCACCGCGTGGCTCACGCTGCAGCTCTATCAGCCGGCGGTGCAGGCGGTGGTCGTGCCGTTCGACGAGATCGAGGAGTATGTGGCGGACGGCAAGGCGGAGGCCGGTCTCCTGATTCACGAGGGCCAGCTCACCTTCGCGGATCGCGGCCTGCATCTCTGGGCGGACATGGGTGAGTGGTGGCACGCCGAAACCGGCCTGCCCCTGCCCCTCGGTGCCAACGTGGTCCGGCGGGATCTGGGCCCCGAGCTGATGAAGGCCGTCGCGCGCGATCTCAAGGCCAGCATCCAGTACGGGCTGAAGCATCGGGCCCCGGCGCTGGCCCACGCGAAGGGGTTCGGCCGGGGGCTGGACGACGAGAAGGTCGATCGCTTCGTCGCGATGTACGTCAACCACTTCACCGTCGACTATGGCGAGCAGGGCCGCAAAGCCGTGGCGGTCCTTCTCGAAAGAGCCCAGCGGGCGGGCCTGATCAAAGGCCCGGTCGACCTAACGTTCGTGGCAGCCGAGTAATAGGTTTGGGCAGCCGCTAGGAGGGCACGTGGCTGAACTGCCCGGTACAGTGTCGGTGCTGGTGGTGGACGACGAAGAGCCCATCCGCACCGCTTTGAAGAAGTTCCTGTCACAACAGCAGTTCGACGTCCTGACGGCCTCTTCCGGAGACGAGGCCCTCGCCGCGTTGCGTCGCCATAAACTCGCCCTCATGCTGTGCGACATCCGCATGCCGGGCACCAGCGGCGTGGACCTGGTGCCGCAGGCCCTCGAGATCGAGCCCGACCTCGCCATCCTGATGCTCACGGCCGTCAATGACGCCACCAGCGCCGCGCTCTGCATGCAGCGGGGCGCCATGGACTACCTCACCAAGCCCATCGAGCTCGCCGATCTCGCCCGCGCCATCCAGCGCGCGCTCAAGCGCCGGGAGACCCTGCTCGAGCATCGGCACCTGAATCAGTGGCTCAAGGAGGAGGTCACCACCCGGACGGCGGAGCTTCAGCGCGAGCGGCACAAGCTGGAGCGGATCTCCGTGGCGACGCTCGAGGCGCTGGTGAACGCGCTGGAAGCCAAGGACCCCTTCCTCCGGGGACATTCCGCCCGCGTCGCCGATCTGGCCGCCACCCTCGCCAACGAGATGAGCCTGTCGGACGAAGAAGTCGAGAACGTCCGCGTGGCGGGGCGGCTCCACGACATCGGCAAGATCGGGACCCGCGAAAGTGTGATGAACAAGCAGGGCCCGCTCACGCCCGAAGAGTACGAGCACGTGAAGCAGCACGTCATCATCGGCTCGCAGATCCTCGCCCCGCTCACCCATTTGGGGGGAGTGATCGACATGGTCCGGAGCCATCACGAGCGGTGGGACGGGACCGGCTACCCCGACGGCCTGCGGGGAGACGAGATACCGTTGGGCGGACGCATCCTGGGCGCCGCCGAGGTCTTCGACGCCTTGTCAACGGTGCGCCCCTACCAGGAGAAGCTCTCTCCCGACGAAACCATCAATCGACTGCGGGAGATGGCGGGCTCGGTGATCGACCCCCAGGTCTTCAACTCGCTGGCGGCGGTGGTGGGGCGGCGGAAAAGCCTGGTCTTCCTGGATGACGGCGGCATGGACCAGGGGCTATAGAAAACCAAACCCGGGGCTGAGTGCTCCCCGGGTTGGCGGTCGGGCGAAGTGGCCGTCACACTTCGGCCGCGACCAAATTCATCTATGTCTTGCTGCTCCGCACTACGGGAGCCTTTGCGCAGGGTTTCGCGAGCCCTCACTGTCTGAGATGCTCGATGACTAAATACGGTT
>DATMOQ010000124.1:0-8224 GCA_035568195.1 Gemmatimonadales bacterium | reverse complement strand
CACCGTGCCCGAGATTGTGGGCGATGAAAAGGGTGTGCGCCACCTGGTACTCGAAAACGTGAACACGCACGAGCGCTCGACGCTGCCGGTGGGCGGCGTGTTCATCTTCATCGGATTCAAGCCCAACACGAGCCTGGTGGCGGGGCATGCCAAGCACGACGCCGGCGGGTATCTCCTCACCGATGAGCGCATGATGACGTCCATCCCCGGCCTCTTCGCCGCCGGCGACGTCCGGGCGCAGATCACGCGGCAGGTCACCACCGCGGTGGGCGACGCGACCACTGCGGCCATCGCGGTGGAGAAGTACCTCGCCTCCTGGCGCGAGGCCCACGCCAAGGTCCCGGCGTGAAAGTCGTCCAGATCCCCGGCGGGCAGTTCGTAGAGAACTGCTATCTGGTGATCGACGAGGACTCGAATACCTGCGCGGTGATCGATCCCGGCGAGCAGGCCGGCCTCGTGCTCCACAAGCTCGAGGCGTCCGGGGCGACGCCGGTGGGCATCTGGCTCACCCACGCGCACATCGACCACGTGCTGGGGATTCCCGCCCTCGTGGCGGCCACGGGTGCGCCGGTGTCCCTCCACCCGGCCGACCGCGCCCTCTACGACGCCGTCCCCGACCAGGCGGCGTGGTTCGGGCTGACGGCCGACCCCCTGCCGCCGCCTGATCGCGCATTCAGCGACGGAGAGCGGCTGCAGCTGGGATCCCTGGAGTTCGCAGTCCGGCATGCCCCGGGGCACTCACCCGGCCACGTGGTGTTCGCCGGCGCGGGGGCCGTATTCGGGGGAGACGTGCTGTTTCAGGGTTCCATCGGACGCACCGACCTTCCCGGTGGTGACTACGACACACTGCTGGACAGCATCACGCGGGAGTTGCTAGTCCTTCCCGATTCAACCATCGTGTACACGGGACATGGACCCGCGACCACTATCGGCGCCGAGCGCCGCACCAACCCCTTCCTCCGAGCTGCCTAAGCCGCGGCCGCGCTGTCTCCGCTGCGGCGCCGAGGTGCGTCCCAAGGCGCGCGGCTGCAAGAACCCCTGCTGGAATTGCGGTTTCATCTACCCCCTCGGCGACTGCTCTGACTAGCTGGCACGTCGTTGCCCCGCATTTGCTGGCCCTCCTCCTGCTGGGGTTGGATGTGCTCGTCCGCGCCTGGCGCATTCAGCTATCGGTCTGGTGCGCGGGGGGAAGGCTCTCGCTGGGAAACGCGATTCAACTCAACCTGTACGGGGAAGCCGCGTCCGCGGTCACGCCGAACCGCCTGGGGGGGGAGCCCGCGCGGTTCGTCGGGATGACGGAGTCCGGGCTCCGCGTGGTCACGGCGCTCGTGGGGCTCGGTGTTGAAGTCGCGGCCGAATGGCCGGTCTTCCTGGTGATGGCCGCGGGCCTGGCCCTCTACTACATCCCGGACTGGGAGTCTCTGGCGGCCCGGTGGCTCCGTCACCACCTGGCCGCCGACCTGGTGGCCATCGAGCTCGCCGTCCTCCTCGTGCTCCTCGCGATCTACCTCATTCGGAAGGTCGTGCGGGGCGGGACCATCCGGCACCGGGTGAAGCGCCAATGGCGCGTGGCGTGGGCCCACGTCCGTCGCGCCCCCTGGTGGGTGATGGCAGGGAACGCGGCGCTGACGGCGGTGAGTCTGGCGGCCCGGGCCGCGATTCTGCCGGCGCTCGCGTTCGGCATGCCCGACGCCCCCGACTTCAGCCAAATGTTCTTCGGTGCCCTGGCGCTGCTCGCCGCGCCCCTCGTGGTACCGCTCCCCTCCGGGGGCGGGGGCATCGAGGCCGCCTTCTACGGAGGGTTCGCGGGGGATTTCGGAGACCGTCAGGTCGGGATGCTCGTGCTCTTCCGGGTCTACTCGATCGTGATCCTCGCCGTGGTGGGTGGCTACGTGATGATCCGGAATCTCGGCATCAAGGCGGCGAAGGAGCTGTTCAGCATCGGGTACGGGAAGCGCGCCAAGCCCACGTAACCCTATATTGCCGCTATGGAAACCAGAACCGAAAAAGATCCGTTGGGCGAGCTGCCGGTTCCCGTCTCCGCGCTCTACGGCGTGCAGACCGAGCGGGCGCGGCTGAATTTCCCCGTCTCGGGTCTTGCGCCCCTTCCCGCCTTCGTCACCGCCGTGGTCTGGATCAAGAAGGCGGCCGCGCTCACCCATAAGGAAACGGGACGTCTCGAGCCGCGACTGGCCGACGCCATCATCTCGGCCGCGGACGAGGTGCTGGCCGGCAAGCATCGCGATCAGTTCGTGGTCGATCCCTACCAGGCGGGCGCCGGCACGTCGCACAACATGAACGCCAACGAGGTCCTGGCCAACCGGGCGAACGAAATCCTGGGCGCCAAGCGGGGGACCTATGCCCCCGTGCATCCCAACGATCACGTCAACATGGCGCAGTCGACCAACGACGTGATCCCCACCGCCATCCGGTTGGGCGCGCTGGCCGAGTTGCCGGCCTTGCTGAGAGCCCTCGACCGTCTCGCGGCCGCGTTTCTGGAGCGGGGGAAAGCGTTCGACGCGATCCTGAAATCGGGCCGCACCCATCTTCAGGACGCCACGCCGGTGCGGCTGGGTCAGGAGTTCACCGCGTACGGGCACACCGTCGAGCGCAATCGCCGCCGCATCGCGGCGGCCGCCGACGATCTCCGCGAGCTCGGCATCGGCGGGTCCGCGGTGGGGACGGGGCTGAACGTCGAGCCGGCGTACCCGGACGCCATGGTGCGGCACCTCAAGGCCGTCACGGGGCTGGACCTTCGCGTCGGCGCGGACCGGTTTCAGCTGATGCAGTCGATGGGTGATGCCGCGGCGCTCTCGGGCGCGCTGCGGACGCTTGCGGTGGACCTGGGAAAGATTGCCAACGACATCCGCCTGCTGGTGTCGGGCCCGCGCACCGGATTGGCCGAGATCTCCCTGCCGGCGGTGCAGCCGGGCTCGAGCATCATGCCCGGCAAGGTGAATCCGTCTATCCCCGAGATGGTGAACATGGTGTGCTTCCAGGCCATCGGAAACGACGCGACGGTGGCCGCCGCCGCCGAAGCCGGCCAGCTCGAGCTGAACGTGATGATGCCCGTCATCGCGCAGAACCTGCTCTTCACGATGCACATCATCACCAGTGCGGCCACCATCTTCGCGGAGCGGTGTGTCACCGGGATCCAGGCGGACGAGGCGATGTGCGCGCATTGGCTCGACCGCTCGCCGGCGCTGGTCACCGCGCTGGCCCCGAAGATCGGCTACGCCGAGTCCGCCAAGCTGGCCAAAGAAGCGCTGGCGAGGAACGAAACCGTCCGGGAGCTCGTGACGGAGAAGGGCATTCTCAAAGGCGCCGAGCTGGACGCCGTGCTGGATCTCCGGGCCATGACCGAGCCGGGGGTGCCGGGGGAGCGGAAGAAGAGGTCCTGATCTGCTGCCTGAAAAAGGCCTGTTTTCACCTTGCGACAGGTTTCGCCACGTCGGCCCGGTGACTGCTGTCACGGCTCTCAACGGGTGGTTTCCGTGAACTTTCCCGGCATGAACACTCGACTGCCGCTCCTTGCCCTGGCGGGCGCCTGTCTGGGCGTGCCCCTCGCCGCCCAGCGCCCGGTCCGCATCGGTCCCGTGTACTCGTCGCTCTCGCTCGAGGATGCCTCCGGCGTGAGCCATCACTTCTCGGCGTTCGGCGGGACCATCGCGCTCCTGACCGCGGACGACGACGAGACCGGATTTTCGGTGGTCCGGTACAACGACCTCTCGACGTCCAGCTGCCCGCGGTCGCTGACGTTCTTCGGCCTGGACGACGACTACTTCCCGGTGGGAGCGTCCGGCATCGCGCCCTTCGCGTCCACCGAGCTCGGCGTGGCCCGGGTGCTCGACACCGACAAAGGGCTCCTGGGGTTGAGCTGCTCCGCGCCGGCGACCACCACGCAGATCGGCTTCGGGTTCGGGTTCGGCCTGCGGGTCACCGCCGGCAAGGATGCGAGCGCGCAGGTGGAGGGGCGCTTCTTCCAGGTGCCCAACAGCGCCATTCAGGCCCTCGAGGTCCGCGCCAACGTCTCCCTGCTGGTGGGACCGCCGCGCATCACCCAGCTCACCAACGGCACGCTCGGGCCGGCGGTCGGTTTCCTCATTCCCATTTCCGGACCGCTCAAGGGGCGCGGCCCGCTCCTCGGGGTCCGGTTCCGCCGCGACACCAAGAAGCCCGCGAATGTGCTGGGGCTCGAAGTCGATTGGGCCCCGCTCAAGGCGACGGCGGCCTGCTCGGGAACGGGCTGCACCGAAGACGCGATCCTCTTCCAGCCCGGCTACGAGGCGTCGTACCGTCCGGCGTGGGGAAGGATCTATGGCGAGCTGGGCCCCGTGCTCGCGGGATTTTTCTCGCAGGGTCCCGACCGCGGCGTGGCGCAGGGCGCGCAGGGCGGGTTCGGCGTCGATATGGAGAAGAACGGCGTGCTGTACAACTTCAACAGCCGCCTCCTGTGGTTCCAACCGGGCTCCGGTGGCAACGTCTTCGCGGTGCAGTTCGGCGTGAGCGTGGGGCCGGCGATCCGCCACTAGGCGCTCGGTTGATATCGCTTCGACGCCCGTCCATATTCCGACCATGCGGGTGACCACGTGGGCGGAGTATGGACTCATCGTCTCGCTGAACCTGGCGCGCCGGGTCGGTGACGGACCTATCGCCGCCCGCGAGCTCGCCGAAGCGGAGCGCCTCCCGCACGATTACGTCGAGCAGATTCTCCTGCGTCTCCGCCGGGCCGGGCTGGTCGAGTCGGTGCGGGGCGCCAAGGGCGGCTACCTGCTGGCGCGCGACGCGCACGACATCTCCGTCAAGAACGTGATGGAGGCCTCCGAGCACGTCACCTTCGAAGTCAACTGCGATCATCATCAGGTGGACGCGCACCGCTGCAGCCCCGACGCCGCCTGCAGCATCCGGCCCGTGTGGCGGATGCTCGAGCAGCGCATCAACGATTTCCTCTCGGGCGTCACGCTCGCGGACCTGACCCACGACGAGTCGCGCCTCTACCAGATCACAGGTGTCTCGGCCGCCGGCTGAGACCCATTCGCCCAACCCGATGATCGACCGCACCTCCGCCGGCCTCTCCCACGAAGAGGTCCTCCGGTATTCCCGGCACCTGATCCTTCCCGAGGTCGGAATGGAGGGACAGCTGCGCCTGCGGGAGGCCCGCGTGCTGCTGATCGGGGTGGGGGGGCTGGGCTCGCCGGCGGCGCTGTACCTCGCGGCAGCGGGTGTCGGGACCCTGGGCCTGGTCGACGGCGACCGCGTGGACGCCACCAATCTCCAGCGGCAGGTCCTGCACGGGTCGAAGGACGTCGGCAGGCCGAAGCTGGAGTCGGCGGCCGACCGCCTCCGGGACCTGAATCCGCATGTCCGGGTGGAGGCGTTCGCGGAGCGGCTGACCAGCGCCAACGCGCTCGGCATCCTGAAGAACTTCGACGTCGTGGTGGACGGCTCCGACAACTTCCCGACCCGGTACCTGGTCAACGACGCGTGTGTGCTGCTCGGGAAGCCGGACATCTACGGCGCCATTTTCCGATTCGACGGGCAGGCGTCGGTCTTCGCGGCGTCCCGCGGACCCTGCTACCGCTGTCTCTTCGCCGATCCACCCCCACCCGATCTCGTGCCCTCGTGCGCCGAGGCCGGTGTGCTGGGCGTGCTTCCGGGCATCATCGGATCGATCCAGGCCACCGAGGCCCTCAAGTGGATCCTGGGCCTGGGCGAGTCCCTGGTGGGACGGTTGCTCCTCTTCGACGCACTCAAGCTCGAGTTCCGTGAGCTGGCTCTCGCCAAGGACCCAGAGTGTCCGGTCTGCGGCCCTCACCCCTCGGTGACGTCGCTCATCGACTATGAAGCGTTCTGCGGTATTTCGGCGCCGCCCGTGGCGGCCGAAGTGAGCGTGCGGGACCTGGCCGCGGAGCGGAGGGAGGGTCGGAAGCTGTTGGTGGTGGACGTCCGCGAGGCCCACGAGCTGGGGATGGCCCCGTTCCCGGAAGCGATCCACATCCCCCTGCGCCAGCTGCCGGCCCGGCTCACGGAGCTCGATCCGCACACGCCGCTCGTGACCCTGTGTCACCATGGCCAGCGGTCCCTGCGGGCGCGGGAGATTCTCGTGGCAGCAGGGTTCAACAACGTACGGAGCCTGGCCGGGGGGATCGACGCCTGGAGCAGGGAAATAGATGCGGCAGTGCCGCGGTATTGATTGCTGAGAGCTGACGGCTGAAAGCTGACAGCTTCGAATGCCGAAGGGGGGACTCGAACCCCCACGGGCTTGCGCCCACTGCGCCCTGAACGCAGCGCGTCTACCAATTCCACCACTTCGGCGTGCTTTGGGAACGGCAAATCTAGACGGAGGTATAACCTCAAGTCAACGCTTGGCTTGACCCTCATTCCCCGCGTACCTATTTTGCGCCGACCGCCTTGGACAAAGTTACTATCGCCCGCAATCCGAGGGCGCGACATGACTTCCACCTCCTCGAAACCTGGGAGGCGGGTCTGGTACTCACCGGAACCGAAGTGAAGTCACTGCGGGACGGGAAGGCCAGCCTTGGCGAGGGGTACGCCCACGTGAAAGGCGGGGAGGTCTGGCTCGAGGGTCTCAGCATCTCTCCGTATGCCGCGGGCTCCTACAACAATCCGCCGTCGGTCCGTTCCCGCAAGCTCCTCCTGCACAAGCGCGAAATCGAAAAGCTCATCGGCGGCACCACCCGCAAGGGCCTGACCGTGGTGCCGCTCGAGCTCTACTTCAAGGACGGCATCGCGAAGATCGTCATCGCGCTGGCCCGGGCCAAGAAGGACCACGACAAACGAGAAGACTTGAAGGCGCGCGACGCGGCACTGGAGATGGCGCGCGTGACGCGAGGTCGACGGACATGATCTCCTGGGCGCTCGTGATCGGACTGGTCGCCCCGACCCAGATCGTGATCGCGACGCCGCGGGGGCAGACGGTAGTGCCGGTGACCATGGAGCGGGGGACCGCCGCGGTCGCCGCACCCCTCCTCGCGGGTCCGCTCGGCCTCAGCAGCGTCGTCGGGGACAGCCAGACCACCGTCACGCTGGACGGCACCGCGTTCGCGTTGCACGTCGGCGTGCCCTTCGCGCGCGTGGGCAGCGACTTCTGCAATCTCGCGGCCGAGCCGTACGTCGCCCGGGATACGCTGTTTCTGCCTATCCTCTTCCTCTCCGTGTGCGTGCCCCAGGCCCTGAGCCCCAAGTATCAATGGGACGCCGCGGGGGGACGGCTGGTGGAGGCGGTGCCGCTCGCCGACGCCGCACCGGTCGTCATTCACCGCGTGCCGCGCCCGGATCCCCCACCCAACCCCATGACGGGCCTCCGGCTGCATCACGTGGTGGCGGTCGACGCCGGTCACGGGGGTGTGGACCCCGGAAACCCGGGCGTCTACTTCGACCGGGGGATTTCCGAAAAGGACGTCACCTTGTCGGTGGCCCGGCTGTTGCGGAATGAGCTGGTCCGGCGCGGGATCGAGGTGGAGATGACCCGTACGTCGGACACGCTCATCAGCCTCTATGACCGGCCCTACACCTGCGTCGACTCCTGCGATCTCTTCGTCAGCATCCACGTCAACTCGATGGGCCCTGGCGCCGGCCGCTCGCGGGCCCACGGCGTGGAGACGTACTTCCTCTCCGACGCCAAGACCGAAGACGCGGCGCGCGTGGCCAAGATGGAAAACGACGCGCTCCGGTACGAGCGCAACGGCGGGGCGGGAGACACCAGCCGCGTCGGATTCATCCTCCGGGATCTGACCCAGAACGAATACCTCCGGGAGTCGGCGCGGTTGGCGGAGCTGATCCAGCAGCGGGCCGGCGCGGTGGCCCCGGGCGGCGATCGGGGCGTCCAGCAAGCCCCGTTCTGGGTGCTCAAGGATGCGCGCCGGCCCGCGGTCCTCGTCGAAACGGGATTCGCCACCAATCGGCAGGACGCGGCCTTCCTCGGCACCGGCGCCGGGCAGCAGAAAATCGCGCTCGCCATCGCCGACGGAATCGTGGCCTACCTGAAGGAATTCGAACGGAAGACGGCCGTCGCGGGAGCCGCCCGGTGAGGGGGCGGGTCCGGGTCCTCGCGCTGCTGGCCGTCGGCGGCTGGGGATGCGTCTACTACAACGGACTCTGGAGCGCGCACCGGTACGCCTCGGACGCACGCAGTCAGGAACGGGACGGACGGCGGGATGCCGCGCTGGTCAGCTGGGCGATGGCCGCCATGGAAGCCGAGTCC
>DATMOQ010000123.1:0-5930 GCA_035568195.1 Gemmatimonadales bacterium | reverse complement strand
TCGGTGAGGACCAGCGTCCCCACGGCGGCGCCCGGGTACCACGCATCGTCGAACTTCTCGGTGGACACGATGCGCTCGGGCGCCTGGATCTCGCGGTAGATGCCGCCCATCCCCATCACGGTGTCAGGCGGCTTCCGCCACACATAGCGGTAGGCGCCCCCGACCCGCAGGTCGATCTCGCACACATCGAACACCCAGCCCGGCGGCCCGAAGAGCCAGCGCTTCAGGAGCTCGGGTTTGGTATGCGCGTCGAAGACCAGCGTCCGCGGGGCGTTGAAGACGCGCGTGATCTGAATCTCCCGATCCGAGACGGGGACGATCCTCAGGGCACCGGCACTCATCGTGAGGCTCCTCTCTGCATTTCCTCGAGCAGGGTATCGAGACCCTGGTATCGGGCCTCCCAGAGCTTCTGGTACTTCACGAGCCATTGATTCGCCTGGGCCAGCCGCTTGGGCTCGATCCGCCGGGGCCGGCGCTGTGCGTCGCGGCTGCGCGAGATCAGTCCGGCATTCTCTAACACCTTGAGGTGTTTGGAGATAGCGGGCTGGGTCATGGCGAACGGCGCGCCCAGCTCGTTAACGGTGGCGTCCCCCCGCGCGAGCCGGGCGAGGATCGCCCGGCGCGTGGGATCGGCCAGTGCGGCGAAGACCGAGTCGAGCGTTGCGGCGTTCATAACCATATGGTAATATACGTCCGGTCGCGGAATTCGTCAACCCCAACTGGAGTCGCCCATGCAGAAGATCACCCCGTTCCTCTGGTTCAATGACAACGCCGAAGAGGCGATGAACTTCTATTGCTCGGTGTTCAAGAACGCGAAGGTGGGCCGCGTGTCACGCTACGGCGACGCCGGCCCCGGACCGAAAGGCTCCGTGATGTCGGCGACCTTCGAGCTGGAAGGACAGGAGTTCTTCGCGCTGAACGGCGGTCCGCAGTTCTCATTCACAGAGGCCGTGTCGTTCTTCGTACGATGCGAATCCCAGGCCGAGGTGGATTACTTCTGGGAGAAGCTGCTGGCGGGAGGAGGGAAGCCCTCGCAGTGCGGCTGGCTCAAGGATCGGTTCGGACTGTCGTGGCAGATCGTCCCCAACCGGCTGGGCGAGCTCCTGGGCGACAGGGATCCCAACCGGGCGGGCGCTGCGATGCGGGCGATGCTGAAGATGAGCAAGATCGTGATCGCCGACCTGGAGAACGCGGCGAAGAGCGCCTGACCCCTGGCGCCGGCCGGCCCCGGTTGATATATTCGCCTTGGTCGAACAAATAAGGCGAGCCGCATATGCTGGGTGAATTCGAGCAGCTGGTCCTGATGGCCGTGATGCAGGCAGGGGAGGGAGCCTACGGCATCCCGATCCACGCCGAGCTCCGGCACCGTACCGGCCGGGATCCGTCTCTCGCGTCCGTCTACAAGACTCTCGAACGCCTCGAGCACAAGGGCTTTCTGGCAGTCCGGCTCGGCCCTCCTACGCCCGAGCGCGGGGGTCGCCGCAAGCAGATCTACACCGTCACCAACGCGGGCAAGAAGGAGCTCCGGGGCGCGCTGGCCGCCATCCGTCGCATGGCCGCGGGACTCGACGTAGGCCTGGAACCCTCGTGAGCTCGTCCGCTTCGGCTCCTCCTCGCTGGGCCATCGCGGTCGGCGAGGCGCTCATCGACCGGCGGGTTCGGGAGCCGGTGCTGGGTGATCTGATCGAAGCGTTTCACGCCGAGCGGCTGCCCGGGTTGGGGGCCTCCGGCGCCCGCCGGTGGTTCTGGCTGCAGGTGCTCATCGCCGTCGTCCGATTCCCAGTCCGTCCGAGCTTTTCACTTCCAGAGGGCGCTTTCATGACTGGATTCCTGGATGACCTGACCGGCGCGATGCGCACGATGCGCCGCGCTCCGACCTTTACCCTGCTCTGTGCGGTCACCCTCGGCCTCGGCATCGGGGCGGCGACTGCGATCTTCAGCGTGGCGGACCCGGTGATCATTCGACCTCTGCCCTACGAGTCCCCCGACCGGGTCTACGTCGTCTGGCAAAACGACCCCGACGCGGGGCGGGACAATCTGGGCTTCCTCACCTTCGCGGACCTCACCGCGGGCTCCACCAGTTTCCAGTCGACGGCGGCCGTGGGGACGTGGGGGCCGGTGCTCACCCGCGACGGGCGGGCGGAGCAGCTCAACGGTCTGCGCGTATCGTGGACCTACTTCCGCACCCTCGGCGTGCGCCCCGCGCTCGGCGGGGACTTTGCGCACGATGACGATGCTCCGTCCCGCAACAGCGTGGTCATTCTGTCGCACGCGCTGTGGCGCTCCCGCTTCGGCGGCGACAGCGCCGTGGTGGGCGGATTCACGACCATCAACGGGGTCCAGATGCGGGTGGCGGGCGTGATGCCAGCCGACTACGACGATGTGCTGGCCCCGGGCGCCCAGATCTGGCGGGTCCTGGGTTACGACGGCACGCTTCCCTACGCCTGCCGTGACTGTCAGCACCTGCGGATGATCGCCCGCCTGAAAGCCGGGGTCGCGGAATCCAGCGCCCTTCAGGAGGCGAACGGCATCTCGGCGCGCCTGGTCCACGACTATCCGAAGTCGTACCCGGCGGCAGGTTTCCAGATGGTGGGACTGCAGGACGAGGCGACCCGCACGGTGCGGCCCGCATTGGGCGTGCTGCTCGCCGGCGTCGCGCTGCTCCTCCTCATCGCGACGGTCAACGTCTCGAGCCTCCAGTTTGCACGGGCCCTGCAGCGCGACGAGGAGTTTGCGGTCCGGGCCGCGCTCGGCGCCGGGGGCGGGCGACTGGTCAGACTGCTGCTGGCCGAAGGGCTGGTTCTGGCGCTGGCCGCGGGCGTGGTGGCTCTGGGCATCGCTCAGCTCGGCCTCGACGTCTTGATATCCCGCCTCCCGTCCTCCATCCCCAGACTGGCCGCGGTGCATCTCGACCCGAGGGCCTTCGGCCTCGCAGCGCTGGTCACGATCGTCGCCGGGACCGCGGTGGGGCTCACGCCGGCGTGGCATGCCCGACGGCGCGGGCTCGCGTTCTCCCTGAGGGGCTCGCGTCGCGTCACGGGAGCGCGACACCGCGTTCGCGGCGTACTCGTGGTGAGTGAGGTGGCGGTGGCAGTCGTGCTGCTCGCGGGAGCCGGGCTCCTCGCCCGCAGCTTCCTCACGCTCCTGGCCGTGAACCCCGGTTTCGAAGTGGCTCGCGTCGCCACGGCGCAGGTCCAGGTGTCGGGGCCCCGGTATCCTGACTCGACCTCGGTATTCGCCTGGCAGGACCGCTTGCTCGCGGCGGCGGAGGGGGTTCCGGGAGCGCAGAGCGCCGCGTTGGTGAGCCAGCTGCCGCTGGGCGGGAACATGGACGGGTACGGCGTCCAGGCGCTGGACAAACCACTGGACAACCCGGAGCTCGCGCCCTCCGCGGATCGCTACACCGTCTCGACGGGGTTTCTGAAGACGATGGGGGTCCCCCTGCTGGAAGGGCGGGATTTTGAGGCTGCCGACAACGCGGTAGCCGCGGCCCCGGTGGCCATCGTCAGTCAGGCGTTGGCACGCCGGATCTGGGGTGGGGAATCGCCGATCGGCAAGCGGGTGCATGCCGGTGAGACCACGCGTCCCTGGTACACCGTGGTGGGCATGGCCGGGGATGTGCACCATCGTGGACTGGACAACGCCGAAACGATGCAGCTCTACGCGCCGACCCGGCGGTGGTTTTTCCAGGACCAGCAGGTGGACGTCGTGGTACGGACCGCCGGTGACCCCGCCCGGATCCTGCCGGCGCTGCGGCGGGCGGTGCTGGAGCCCGACCCGCAAGCGGTGGTCACGCGACTGGCGACCATGGCCGACGTCCGGGCGCAGTCGACCGCCCAACGCTCCCTGGTGTTGACGCTCTTCGCCGTGTTCGCGACCGTCGCGCTGCTCCTCGCGGCCGCGGGGCTGTTCGGAGCGCTGGCGGGCGTGGTCGTGGAGCGGCGGCGGGAAATCGGACTGCGGAGCGCTCTTGGCGCCACGCCACGCGACATCGTCGAGATGGTCGCGCGGCAGGGGTTGGTGCTGACGGGAGGCGGCGTGGTGATGGGGCTGATCACGACCCTGGCCGGCGCGGGAATCATCCGGGCCATGCTGTTCGGCGTCGGGCCGCGGGACTTCATGACCATCGTGGGTGTGGCGTTCGTGATCGGCTTCGCTGCCGTGGCGGCCAGCGTGGTGCCCGCGTGGCGGGCCCTCCGGGTGGATCCCATCGCGACCTTGCGCGCGGACTAGAAGTACGGCGGGGGCGACCGGGGCGGTAGGCCGGGACTCGCCTACTGACCGAAATCCGCGATCGCAGGCAGCGCGTTGCCAGTGGAGTCGAAGAGGGCCAGTGAGCCGCCCGCGAACACAAACAGACCGTTCACGGGAATCGCCTCCGGGTACCACCAGAAGAGGCCGGCTCCCTGGTTTGCCGGAACAGCGGCTACCGCGTGCCCCAGGTCGGAGAAGAACTTCGCCTGCCCGTCACGGGTGGCTGACCACGCCATCGCCCCCGGATCGGTCACCATCCCTTCCCAGCCCCCCGCCCGCCATGGGTACGCGGTCTCGACGACCACCACCGGCTTGCTGTAGCGTGCCGCCGTCGCGTTCAAGTTCTGCTCGAGCGACGTGAGCGTCCCGTGCCAGAACGGGTAATAGCTGAGCCCGACGAGGTCGAAGGACACGCCGCGCGCCAGCACGTGGTCGAAGAACCACTGCGTGCCCCCCTGATTCCCGCCCAGGGAGTACTGCAGCATGATGCGCACCGAATCACTCGGCGCCAGTGAGTCCCGCACGCCCTGGATGGCCGCCTTCAACAGGCCGGTGAACTGCGTCCATTGAGTCAGGCTGTCAACCGTTCCCGTCAGCTGACCGATGGGCCAGAGCATCCCCGCGTCGATCTCATTGCCCACCTGCACAATGTCAGGCAGCGCGCCGGCGTGCTTGAGCTGGGCCACCACCCCGGCGGTATAGCGTTCCACCTGGGCCGCGAGTGAGTCGTATCCCAGGGCGGCCCATGCGGCGGGCGTCGTCTGGTGACCAGGGTCGGCCCAGGTGTCCGAATAGTGAAAGTCCAATAGGAGCTTCGCGCCCGCTGCCTTCACCCGGCCCGCGAGTGCGAGCGTGTAGGGCAAGTCGTTGACCTGAACGTCCGAATCGTTTGGATTGACGAAGATGCGGAGCCGGAAAGTATTGGCGCCATGCGATTTCAAGATTGCGATCGCATCCCGGACGTGCCCGCTGTCCCGAAATACTCCTCCCCCCTGCTCGATCCGCGCGAGGGCCGAGACGTCGGCGCCCAGGTAGGGAAGGGCTGGAATGGGCGGAGGTGGGGTCCCTGGGAGCTGGGTCTGGGTCGCCGTCGTGTCGTGACACGCGGCCGCCACGCCGAGCCACAGGAGCCCGCCGACACGCAGGGTTCTCACCGGGCCGGGGGCACCGCCGTCGGAGGCACGACGACGCGGACGGGAATCAGGAGCCGCCCCGGCGTGAGTCCGATGGCCGTTGCGACCACCGACAACGGCTCGGCTCCCGCGGGTCGGATGATCGCGAGGCCTCGGCCGTTGAGCGCCGCGAGCGAGTCGACCTGGTAACGCCCGTGATACCGCATGTCGGCGTTGTCGAGCGCCAGGAGCGTTCCGCCCGTCACGGTCACGTGCACGGCGTTATCGCCCGACGGCACTACGGTGCCAGCCGAGTCGAGGATCTCGTACCGGACCAGGGCGACATCACCAGAGGCGGTCGTTACCGTATCTCGGTCGGCCGTAAGCCGGATGGCCGTACCCGCCCCTGCGGTGCGGACTTGGTCTTGGCAGGCGACCTTGCCGCTCCGGTCCTTGCCCACCGCCCTCAGCACGCCGGGCTGATACGCTACGTCCCACTCGAAGTGCAGATCACTGGTGGTCGCGGCCACGACCGGCAGGGCATAGCTGTTCCAGCCCCCCGAC
>DATMOQ010000122.1:0-3434 GCA_035568195.1 Gemmatimonadales bacterium | reverse complement strand
CGTACGGGTTCGCGGGGCGCCGGGGGGGCGAAGTGAGCATCGACGTGGAGCTCTCCACGGATCGGCTGTACGTCACGCTCACCGACAACGGCGAGCCGTTCAACCCGTTGGACCGAGCGGCCCCCGATACCGCACTTTCTGTGGACGAGCGGCAGATCGGCGGGCTCGGCATTCACCTGGTTCGCCGCCTGATGGATGAGGTCACTTATCTCCGCCGGGCCGATCGCAACGTCGTCAGCCTGGCGAAGCTCTTAGGGGGACGGTCCGTGGACATCACCACACGCAGTGCGAATGGGGTCACCCTGGTGGCCTTGGCGGGGAGTCTCGACAGCAACACGTCGCCCCAGGCCCAGCAGGCACTCGACGGGATGCTCGCGGCCGGCGCGCGGAAGATGGTCGTCGATTGCACGGCACTCGACTACATCTCGAGCGCGGGGCTCCGGGTCCTGCTGGGGATGGCGAAGCGACTCGGCGGGGCGGGGGGTCAGGGAGGCGCGCTGCGGCTGTTCGGCCTGAACGAGACGGTCCGGGAGGTGTTCGACATCTCCGGGTTTTCGACCATTCTCGCCGTGTTCGCCACGGAAGGCGACGCGCTGAAGGGACTCTGAATCGGAGCGCGCTAGTCTCGCAGCACCACCGCCGGGTCGGCCCGGCTCGCGCGAAGTGCGGGGATAAGGGTCGCCGCGGCCCCTACCGCGAGAAGCAGCGCGGCTGAGCCCAGCAGGGCAGGTGGATCGAACGTCGTGACTCCGAACAGGAACGCGGACAGGAAGCGCGCCGAAGCCACGGTCACTGCGAGCCCAAGCATCACGCCCAGCAACACCAGCCACGCCCCACGCCCCAGGATCTGACCGAAGAGTCGCCGCGGCCTGAGGCCGAGCGCGACCTTGAGGCTCCAGTCCCGGCTCCGGCGGGCCACGAAGTGGGCGAGCACGCCGTACACCCCGACAGCGCCAATCACCAGAGCGAGGGTGGTGAGCAGCCCGAGCAGGCTCAGCACGTCGCGCGCCGGGCCCACCGCCAGTGCCAGCACGTGCTTCATGGTGGAAACCTCCTGGACCGCGAGACCCGGGGCCGCGCTCGCCATCGTCCCCCGCAGGAGATCGGTGGAGTGCGCGGCGAGACCGGCATTCGTGAACCGCACAATGAACGTCTGACTCGCGGGCACGAATGGGATCTGTTCGTTCCAGTAGTACCGGGTTGGGGTGACCCGGTCGGTGAGGTTGCCCTCGGCCGCGTCGGCGACGATGCCGATGATGCGCTCCGGTGTTCCCCAACCGCCCTGGATCACCCGGCCCACCGGGTCCGTGCCCCGGAAGTAGAGCTGTGCGGCCGATTCATTGATGACGATCGCCTTGACGCTGTCCTGCGGGTGATCGGCCGCGCCCCAGGTCTGCCCTTCACGGAGCGGAATGCCGAACGCGTCGAAATAGCCGGCCGACACCATGCGAAAGAGCGGCGTGGGGGCGTTGGGGTCTCGATCCGGCAGGACGAATCCCATGCTCCAGTCGCGCCCGCGCAGGGGAAGCATCTGGGTCACGGCCACGCTTCGGACACCGGGCGCCGCGGCGATCTGATCCAGAACACTCCGTAACATCGAACGGCGCTCGGGCGTGGACGCGCCGAGGGGAGCCGCGGCGTCGATCACGGCGACATCGTTCACCGAGAGGCCCGGCGCGATCGCGTACAGCTTCGATACGCTCCGGCCCAGCAGGCCCGCGCATCCCGCGAGGAGTACCGCGAGCGCCACCTGTCCCATCACCAACGCGTTCTGCAGTCGGCCGGCTCCCGGTGCCGTCCCCGACCCGCGGGCGCCGGCCAGGGCTCCCCGCAGCTCGCCCTTCCATAAGGAAAGGGCCGAGATCGCGGTGATGAGCAGGGACGCGACCATCGCGGTGCCGAGTCCGGCGGCCAGCAGGGTCCAGTCGAGCGTCGCGCGCGCGCCCCAGACTCCGAGGGGAAGCGTTTCCTTGAGCCAGCGGAAGCCGAAGACCCCGAACGCGGAGCCGGCCAGTCCGGCCATGGCGCCGAGGAAAAGGATCTCTATCAGGAGCTGGGCAGTGATGCGGCGGCGGTCGGCACCGAGGGCCGTCCGGACCGCGAGCTCTGCGGAGCGCCCTTCGAGTTGTCCGATGGTCAGCGCGCCGACATTGCCGCAGGCGATCAGGAGAATCGCGGCCATGCCCACCAGCATGGCGACGATGGCGGGACGCAGGGGGCCCAGCATCCAGGTTGAGAACGGTGTGAGTACGGGGTTCCGTGTGATGTCCCATCGCGGGTCGTCGTAGACGAAGCGCTGGCGGAGGATGCCGGTCACCTGATCGAGCGCCGGGCCCATACCGGCGATGGTGCGGCCCGGTTCGATCCGGCCGATCAGCGTGTACAAGCCGACCCCGGACGTCGCGTTGATCGTGTCGTTGGTCCAGACCTGGATGCTCGGGTCGGGGAACCAGAATCCCGCAGGCATGACGCCGATGACGGTGTAGGGGGTGCCGTCGAGCCTCAGGAGCGTGCCCGGCAGGTGCGGATCGGCACCCAGTTCCCGCCAGAGGGCATTGGAGATCACGGCCACCGGAGCGGCGCCTGCGTGGTCATCTCCGGGCTCGAAGGTGTGCCCCAGGGCGGCGGCGACTTCGAGAACCTTGAAGAGGTCGGCGGTGCCGGTGACGCCGGGGACGGCCCGCGTGAGGGCGCCCGCGTGCTCGAGCGTCAGGTTGCGGGGACGGAAGGAGGCGACGCTTGAGAATCCCATCCAGCGGCCCTCGAGGGCGGCGATTTCCTTGCCCCGCCAGTCCCCGGGGCTCCACATCCTGGTGAGCTGTTCCGCATGGGGATAGGGAAGCGGGGAGACGAGGAGGGAGCGGGTGAGACCGGAGATGGCGGCGAGGCCTCCGACGCCCAGGGCCAGCGTCAGCGCGGCGAGCGCCCACGGCAGGGGGCGCCTCACGATGCGGCGGAGCGCGTATCGGGCGTCGAGGAACCAGTGCTCCATATCCAGGGTTAGACCGGGGAATGGTCGGGAGGGTTGCACCGGAGTGGAGTCTGGCAGCTCCTATGGCTCCCGGAGGACGGCCGCAAGGTTGGCGCGGCGTGAGATCGTCGATCGGCAACCGCGAACCACCTGTGTCTCAGTTGGTCATGGCTCAGTCAGGGTGTACACAATTTGCAAAGTGTACGCCCCTGGGGCGTTGGTCGTTCGCCACAGGGTTTGGTAGAAGATGCTTACCGTCTGGTTTCCACCTGGACCTGTCACGTGCAGCACGTTGGTGCCGATCGAGGACAGCGCGGCAAACGTTCCGTTGGTCGCCAAGGACCAAGACACGTCACTCGCCGGCTTCGCGCCGGTGGGCGTGGTGAATGCCGCCGGCGCACTGATCGTGACGCTGAACGGGCCGTTCGCCTTCCCGGTGACCGAGGGCCCGTTGTCCGCCACC
>DATMOQ010000121.1:0-5486 GCA_035568195.1 Gemmatimonadales bacterium | reverse complement strand
AGGCTCCACCCCTTTGCGCCGCGCGATCAGGCCCAGGGGTACACCGAGCTCTTCCGCCAGCTGGAAGAGTGGCTGGCCGAGATCACGGGGTTCGCGCGGGTATCGCTCCAGCCCAATGCGGGCTCCCAGGGCGAGTTCGCCGGCCTCCTGGTGATCCGCGCCTATCATCGCGCCCGGGGCCAGGCGCACCGGACCACGTGCCTCATTCCCCAGTCTGCGCACGGCACCAACCCGGCGAGCGCGGTGTTGGCCGGGATGAACGTGGTGGTGGTCAAGACGGACGCCCAGGGGAACATCGACGTGGCCGATCTCACGGCCAAGGCGGAGCAGTACCGGGACACGCTGGCCGCGCTGATGGTGACGTATCCGTCGACGCACGGCGTGTTCGAGTCGTCTATCCGGGAGATCTGCCGCATCGTGCACGAGCACGGCGGGCAGGTGTACATGGACGGCGCCAACATGAACGCGCAGGTGGGGCTGTGCCGGCCGGGGGACTTCGGCGCCGACGTCTGCCACCTGAACCTGCACAAGACGTTCTGCATCCCCCACGGCGGCGGCGGCCCGGGCATGGGTCCCATCGGCGTGGCGCCTCATCTCGCCGCGCACCTTCCCGATCATCCGGTCGTGTCACTGGGCATTCCCGAGAGCTGCGGCACCATCTCGGCCGGGCCGTGGGGCAGCCCCAGTATCCTGCCCATTTCGTGGGCCTACATCGCGATGATGGGGCGCGAGGAGCTGCCCGAGGCCACCAAGCTGGCCATTCTCTCGGCGAACTACATCGCCAAGCGGCTCGCCGGCCACTACGAGCTCCTCTACGCGGGCAAGAACGGGCTGATTGCGCACGAGTGCATCCTCGACACCCGCCCCTTCAAGCAGTCGGCCGGCGTGGAGGTGGAAGACATCGCCAAGCGGATCATCGACTACGGTTTCCATCCGCCGACGGTCTCATTTCCCGTGGCCGGGACGCTGATGGTGGAGCCCACCGAGAGTGAGCCGAAGGCCGAGCTCGATCGCTTCTGCGACGCGCTGATCGCGATTCGCGGGGAGGTCCGTGAGATCGAGCGCGGAGAAGCGGACCGCGACGACAACGTGCTGGCCAACGCGCCCCATCCCCTGGCTGATCTGCTGGCGGACGAGTGGAAACATCCCTATTCGCGGGAGCGGGCGGCCTTCCCCTCGTCGGCGACGCGGGTGCATAAAGTGTGGCCCACGGTCAGCCGCATCGACGGCGCATACGGGGACCGCAACTTGGTTTGTGTCTGTCCGCCGATCGAGAGTTACGCGACAACGGCCTAGCCGGTTAAACGGCTAGACGGCAAGTCGCCCTGCTCTAGCCGCCCAACCGTCTAGCCGTCTGAATCATGGACTGGATCCTGCTTCGCGACCCGGCAGCCCGGAGTGGCTCCGTCAACATGGCCATCGACCAGGCCCTGCTCGAAGACGCTGGTCGCACCGGCCGCGCGTTTCTCCGCCTCTATCGTTGGGACCCGCCGTGCCTGTCCTTCGGGCGCAACGAACCCGCGCTCACCCGGTACGATCGCGCCGAGATTGAACGGCGCGGGATCGCGGTCGTCCGCCGGCCCACGGGCGGGCGCGCGGTGTGGCACGACCAGGAAGTCACCTACGCGGTCGCCGCGCCCATCGAAGCGTTCGGCACCCTGGCCGACGGGTACCGGATCATCCACGAGCGCATCGCCCGCGCCTTGCGCACTTTGGGCGTCCCGACGGACGTCGCGCCCGCGGCCCGGCCCGCCCACATCGGCGCGGGTGCCTGCTTCGCGTCCGCGGTCGGCGGCGAAGTCGTCGGCGGGGGAAGGAAGGTCGTCGGGTCCGCGCAGATCCGGGAGGGCGACGCGTTTCTGCAACACGGGTCGATCCTCCTGGATGGATCGCAGGAGGTCGTGCGATCGGTGACCCGGGGTCAGGCGCCGCCGGGCGGTGAAGTGACGCTCAAGACCCTCGTGGGACGGCCCGTGTCTTTCTCCGAGGTGGCCGACGCGATCGTCGCGACCTGGGATCCCCGACCCGCCCCTGCGTCACCCGCGCCCGTGACCTCCGAACGGTTCGCCGACGCCGATTGGACCTGGCGCCGGTAGACTCGGGGTTGAATGTTAAGCGGCGTATGAACTTCCGCGTTTCGCTGGTGGCGCTTGGCGCCCTGTCCCTCGCCCTCGGTTGCTCCGGACGGGGCTCCTGCAAGGGTGACTACTGCGGCACCGTCGTGTTCGTCACGGCGAACAATCCCAAGACGCTTCTCCCTCCGGTGATCGACAACTCCGGCGCTCGCGACATCGACGAGCAGCTCTTTCTCCGGCTCGCCGACATCGGCATGTCGATCAACACCGTGGGGGACGCCGATTTCGTCCCGCGGCTCGCGACCCACTGGGAATGGGACGACCCCAAGACCCTCGTTTTCCACCTGGACCCACGGGCGCACTGGCACGACGGTGTCGCGGTCACGGCGAACGACGTCGCGTTTTCGTTCGACGCCTATCGCGATCCGACCATCAACTCGGCGGCGCGGAATTCCCTCACGAAGATCGCGTCGGTGACGGTCCGGGATTCGCTCACCGCGGTGTTCCGGTTCAAAGAGCGGTATCCGACCGCGTTCTACGACGCGGTGTATCAGATGTGGATCGTGCCCCAGCACCTCCTGGCCCAGATCCCGCGGACCGACTGGCTCACGGCGCCGTTCGGGCAGCACCCCATCGGGGACGGGCCGTATCGCTTCACCAGCTCCGTCCCGGGACAGACCGTCGAGCTCACCGCCGACTCCACGTTCTTCCTCGGCCGGCCCCACATCCGGCACCTGATCTGGAAGATCGTCGCCAACGGGCCGACCGCCGTGAGCGACGTGGTGACGAACCAGGCCGACGCCATCGACTTCCTCGGCTCGCCGGCCAACATCGACCAGGCGAAGAAGACCCCCCAGCTCTCGGTCTATCCGTATCCCGGATCGAACTACCTCTATCTCGAATTCAACCTCCGGGCGAACGGCGACTCGACCGAACCGCACCCGATCCTCGGAGACCGGGAGGTCCGGCGGGCGCTGACCCTGGCACTCGATCGCCGCGCCATGGCGACCAACGTCTTCGGCGCCTACGCCAAGGTCCCCCCGGGGCCCATGCCCCAGCTGTGGTCCATCTGGGATACCACCGTCCGCACTTTGCCCTTCGACAGCACCGGCGCCGCCCGTCTCCTCGCCGGCCACGGCTGGCGCCTCGGCCCGGATGGTATCCGGGTCAAGGACAGCGTGCGCCTGTCCTTGCAGGTCGCGGTGACGTCCACCAGCGCCGGGCGCCAGCAATACGCCCGGCTGTTGCAGGCCCAATGGAAGGCGGTCGGTGTGGACGTCCAGATCCAGCCGCTGGATCAGAACCTGATCCAGGATCGCCTGACCTCCGGGAAGTTCGACGCGGTGATCCAGTTCTACAGCTCCGACCCCACGCCCGCGTCCGGGATCACGCAGCACTGGGTGCGCGGAGCCCCCGACGACTACAGCCACTACCTGAACGACGACTTCGATCGCCTGGTGGCTCAGGCGACCTCTGGAACCGTCTCCACCGCCCAGGCCCGGTCCGCGTGGCGCGCGGCGCTGAACATCATCAACGCCGACGCCCCCGGCATCTGGCTGGCCGCCCCCGACAACGTGGCCGCCATCCACTCGCGCATCGCCGACGTGAAGATCCGCCCCGACTCGTACTGGTCCCTGGTGTGGACCTGGCGGATTCCGGCCGACAAGCTGATCGATCGGGATCGCGCGGACCGCTGACGTGGGTTGGCGGGGGTGGGCTGCGGCGGCCTGGGTGATCCGGCGCTCCGCCGCCGCGGCCGTCATCGTCTTCACCGTCGTCACCGTCACCTTCGTCGCCATTCACCTCGCGCCCGGGTCCCCCTTCCTGCCGGGTCCCGACCGGGCGGTGGATCCGGCCGTCATCGCCCGGCTGCGACACCAGTTCGGCCTCGATCAGCCCCTCTCGGTCCAATACCTCCTGTATCTCCGGAACCTGGCGCACGGCGACCTGGGATACGCGTACAGTCAGGGGCAGTGGGTGAAGGACGTCCTGGCCGCCGCGATCCCGAATACGCTCCTGCTCTCAGTCACCGCGCTCACCCTGGACCTCGGCCTCGGTGTGCTCATCGGTCTCGTGGTCGCCGCCCGCGCCCGCCGCGCCACCGACGTCGTGCTCTCCAACGGATCCCTCTTCATCTATTCCGTCCCGGCGTTCTGGCTGGGACTGGTGCTGATCTTCGTGTTCGCGGACTGGCTGCACTGGCTGCCGTCCGGGTTCACGTCGACGCCCGGGCTCTACGAGAGCCTGCCCTTTTTCGGGAAGGTGTGGGACCGGCTCACCCACCTCATCCTGCCGGCGCTGACCCTGGGGCTGGTGGGCGCGGCGGGCACCGCCCGCTACCAGCGGGCGGCACTCCTGGAAACGCTGGGGCGCGACTTCATCCGCACCGCCCGCGCCAAAGGCGTGAGCGAGCGGCGGGTATTGGTGGTGCACGCGCTCCGCAACGCGCTCCTGCCCCTGATCACCCTGGCCGGGCTGTCCCTCCCGTTTCTGCTGACCGGGTCGGTGCTGATCGAGAGCGTGTTTTCGTGGCCCGGAATGGGGCGGGTGGCCACCGACGCCGTGCTCTCCCGCGACCACAGCCTGGTTACGGCCGTGGCCATCGTGGCGAGCACCCTGGTTGTGACCGGCTCGCTGGTGGCGGACCTGCTCTACGCCCTGGCCGATCCGCGCATCCGGGAACGCGCCGCGTGAGCCCGCGCGCGACCCTCGCGCTCGCCGGCGCGGTGGTCCTGACGCTGGCCATCGTCGCGATCTGGCGTGGCCGGGCGCAACGATCGGCGGGCGGACGCCGGTTCTTCGGACACCCCGCCGCCGTGTGGGGACTGCGGGTGCTGGTGTTCTTCTCGCTGGCGGCCGCGGCGGCCCCGTGGGTGGCGCCCTACGACCCCGCCGCCCAGCCGGGGATCGTCACCCTCCAGAACGCCCGGCCCTCCCTGGCCCACCCGCTCGGCACTGACGTCTACAGCTCGGATATCTGGAGCCGGCTGGTGTACGGAGGACGCGTGTCGCTGGGCATCGGACTGCTCGCGACGCTCGTGGCCATGACCGTGGGCGTGGCGGTCGGGGCCGTCGCAGGATATGCGCGGGGCTGGGTGGACGCCGGTCTCATGCGGCTGGTGGATGTTGGGCTCGCCGTCCCCCGAATCTTCGTGCTCCTGCTGGCAGTGGCGTTCTGGGACCGGATCCCGCTGGCGACCCTGGTGCTCATCATCGGGCTCACCGGATGGTTCGCCACCAGCCGTCTGGTGCGCGCCGAGGCCCTGTCGCTGCGCGAGCGGCCGTTCGTGGACGCGGCCCGCGCGCTGGGCGCGTCGCCCATCCGGGTGGTCGCGCGCCATCTCCTGCCCGCGGCAGCGGCCCCGATCATCGTGTCCGCCGCGCTTTCCGTCGGCAACGTGATGCTGCTCG
>DATMOQ010000120.1:0-10892 GCA_035568195.1 Gemmatimonadales bacterium | reverse complement strand
GGGTAGAGGATGGCGAAGTGATAGAGGCCCGTGGTCCCCGGAGCAGGAGCCGGGGCGCCCTCGCCGGCCCAGGTATTCAAGGCGATGTGGTGGTGGTACCCGCCGGCCGACAGGAACACGGCTTCGCGCCCGTACCGGGTGGTGACCTCGAAGCCCAGGACGTCGCGGTAGAACGCGAGGGCGCGGTCGAGGTCGGCCACGGTCAAGTGAACGTGGCCGATGCGGGTGACTGGATGAATGGTCATGCCACTACATAAACACTTCCGGGTTCCCTCCCGTCTCCCCGGGCTTGCCCTAAAGGACAAGCGCCCGGGGTCAGTGAACCCGCGCGGTGCGGGGGGGCGGCGAAGCGACTGTGCTGTTTTGTCGCGGAGCCGCGCCCCCGCCCGCGAGGGTGATTAGATTCCGGGTCCTATGAACTCGATTCCGAAGATTCCCACTCCAGTGAATGAGCCGGTGCTGTCCTATGCCCCCGGCACCCCCGAGCGGGCGACCCTGAAGCAGGCGATCGCCGAGCTGAGCGGCCAGACGCTCGAGATTCCGCTGATCATCGGCGGCAAGGAAGTGCGAACCGGGAAGTGCATCCAGGTGGTGGCGCCGCACCGGCACCGGCAGGTGCTGGCCAACGTGCACCAGGCGGGGCCCGCCGAGGTGCAGAGCGCCATCAAGGCGGCGCGTGACGCCTGGCACGACTGGTCCCGCTGGAGCCTGGCGGACCGCTCGGCCGTGTTCCTCAAGGCCGCCGATCTCCTGGCCACGCGCCGGCGCGCGTTCGCGAACGCGACGACCATGCTGGGGCAGAGCAAGACGGCGCACCAGGCCGAAATCGACGCCGCCTGCGAGCTGATCGACTTCTTCCGGTACAACGTGCACTACGCCGAGCGGATCCTGGCGGAGCAGCCGATGTCGCCGGCGCAGACGTGGAACCGGCTCGACCACCGGCCGCTCGAAGGATTCGTGTACGCCATCACACCGTTCAACTTCACGTCGATCGGCGGAAACCTCCCCACCGCCCCCGCCATCATGGGGAACACGGTGGTGTGGAAGCCCGCGGCCACCGCGACGCTCTCGAACTACGCCATCATGAAAATTCTGCTCGAAGCGGGGTTGCCTCCGGGCGTGATCAACTTCCTGCCGGGGCCGTCGGGACAGATCTCGGATCTCCTCCTCGCGGACCGCCACCTGGGCGGGATCCATTTCACCGGCTCCACCGAGGTCTTCCAGATGCTCTGGAAGCGCGTGTCGGAGCACCTGCCCAGCTACGCCGACTACCCGCGCCTGGTGGGGGAAACCGGCGGGAAGGATTTCGTCCTCGCGCATGCCAGCGCCGACCCCGACGCCCTGGCCGCCGGCCTGGTGCGGGGCGCGTTCGAGTATCAGGGGCAGAAGTGCAGCGCGGCGTCCCGCGCCTACGTGCCCGACAACCTCTGGCCCCAGGTGAAGGAGCGGATCGGCGGAATGCTTTCCGGGATGAAGATGGGCGACCCGGCGGATTTCACGAACTTTGTGGGGGCCGTGATCGACCGGAAAGCCTTCGACAAGATCAAGGGCTACATCGACGGCGCCCGGAAGGGGACCGGCGCGAAGGTGCTCTTCGGCGGCGAGTGTGACGACCGGGAGGGGTTCTTCGTCCGGCCCACCGTGCTGCAGGCCGAGGACCCCAAGTATCAGACCATGTGCGAGGAGATTTTCGGGCCGGTCCTGACGCTCCACGTGTACCCGGCCGCGAAGTGGCAGGAGACGCTCGCCCTGGTGGACGGCACCTCGCCCTACGCGCTCACGGGCGCGGTGTTCGCCCAGGACCGCGCGGCGGTGCGGGAGGCGGAAACGGCGCTGCGGTACGCGGCCGGTAACTTCTACGTCAACGACAAGCCTACCGGCGCGGTGGTGGGGCAACAGCCGTTCGGAGGGGCGCGGGCGTCCGGCACCAACGACAAGGCGGGGTCCCTGCTCAATCTGGTGCGCTGGGTCTCGCCCCGGGCCATCAAAGAGAACTTCGTTCCGCCGAAGGATTACCCCTACCCCTTCATGGCGGAGTCCTGATGAACAAGAGCCCCCGGGTCGACGACCCGAGGGCTCTTTGAGTAGCGCAATATTTACTTCTGCGGGGGCAGGATCTTGAACATCCCCGTTCCGCACACCGGGCACACGCCCTTCAATGCGGGACGGCCGTTAGCCATCTTGACCTGCTGCGCATTCGAAATCTGCCGCTTGGCCTTGCACTTCACGCAGTAGCCTTCGTCCGCGGCCATCGGGGTTTTTCCAGCCTTCGCCATTGATGCTTCCCTCCGTTGGGAGTCCGGGCTTCGGTAGCCGGGAAATCGCACCCGGGCGGGGGGGCGTCCCGTTCGGGTGCAACATAATAGCGTGGCCTTGCACCGTGGGAGCCTTGCGAAAAGGCGGCCGGCGGTGTTGCTGGAACGCGACGGCCCCCGGCAGGGTATCTTTGCGCGGCAATTCACGATGCGACCCCACCCCTCGTACGTCCTGATGGCCCTGGCCGCCGCCGCCTGCGCGACGGAACGCGGGGCGTTGACCAACCAGATGACGCAGTCCGAGACCCGTTACCTGGCCCGCGCGGCCCGCCAGCCGGTGAGCTGGCAGCCCTGGGGACGGGAGGCGTTCACCCTCGCGGCCCGGCTCGACCGCCCCATCCTCCTGTACGTCGGCGCCGACGACTGCCGCTGGTGCGTGGTGATGGACCGCGAGGCCTACGCGGACAAGGAGCTGGGGGCGATGATCGATTCGCTCTTCGTTCCGGTGCGGGTGGATCGCGACGAGCGCCCCGACGTCGCGCGGCGTTACGAGGCCGAGGTCGGCGCCATCGCCGGACTGCAAGGCGTGCCCCTCACGGTGGTCCTCACGCCCGACGGCGCCGCGTTCTTCGGCGGCACCTACTTCACGCCCGATGACCCCGCCACCGGCCGCGGACTGAAGCAGATCCTCCCGGCGCTGGCGCGCTCCTACCACGCGGACCGGACCGCGGTGGTGCAGCGCGCCGCGCTGATCCGGCAGGTCGCCTCCAATCGCCGGAACGTGCGGGGCGTGCTCCGCGCGACGGCGGTGGACTCGGGCGTGGAGGCGGTGCGGAGAGCGGTGGCCCGGCCCGGTGGCGTGACCGGCTTCGTGGCGACGCAGGCGATCGCGCTCCTCCTGACGGAGTACGGCTCCCGCGGCGACACGGCCGCACTGCACGCGGGCCGCGCCGCGCTGGACGCCATGCTGGACTCGGGCGCGGTGGGCGCCGACGGCGGGCTGGACGATCCGCCGGTGACGGTGCGCGCGGGCCTGGCGCGTGATCTCGCCCTGGCGTGGGTGCTCACCGCGGATCCCCGTTACCAGACCGCGGGCCGGCGCGAGACCCGGACCCTGGCGCGCGAGCTGCTGCAGCCCATCGACCACACGGTCTTCACCGACCGCGAGGCGTACGCCATCGGATCACTCCTCGAGGCCGCCAGCGCCGTGGGGGACACGGCGGGGCAGGCGGCGGCCCGCGACGCGCTGGACGCGCTGCTCCGGCAGGTCTATGCCTCGGGGTATGGGGTGCGGCATACGCTGGTGGGGTCCGTGGACGGGCTGTTCCAGGATCAGCTCGAGGTGGCGGTCGCCGCGTTGGACGCCTACGAAGCGACCGGTGTGGCCCGGTACCTGGAAGTCGCGCGCGACCTGTCCGCGCTCATGGAGCGCAGCTACGGCGACCCGCTCGGCGGGTTCTACGATGCGACGCCGGAATCGGCTCCCATCCCCGCGCTCGCCGACCGCACCGTGAGCGCGCTGGACGACCTGCTTCCCGCCGCGAACCCGTGGGCGGCGGGCTTCCTGCTCCGGCTGTCCGACATCACCGGGGACGCGCGCTACCGGCGGCGGGCCCAGGCCACCCTGGAAGCCGTGGCCGGAGCGGTGTCGGGTGCCGGCCCCCGGGCGTCGGGATTCCTCACCGCGGCGCGGCAGGTCCTGACTCCCGCCACCGCCGTTCCCACGCACTAGGCTACTCCCGCATATTCGACTGACGCCGGCGTCTCAGAACGTCACGTTTGGCTACGGGGCGAACCGTAGAACGTGACCCCCTCCTCAATGCAGAGGTCTCGTTGACAGCAGGTGGTGGGCCGTCCGACGCCGAAGCCATCGCGCAGGTGCTGGCGGGGGACGTCGAGGCGTTCGGGGTGCTCATCACCCGGTACGAGAGTGGCCTGCTGCGGTTTGCGACCCGGATGCTGGGCAGCCGGGACGCCGCGGCGGACGCGGTGGCGGAGGGCCTGGTCCGGGCGTACCGGCACCTCGCCACCTGCCGGGATCCGGCGCGATTCCGCACCTGGGTGTACCGGATCGTGGCCAACCGCTGTAAGAGCCATCTGGCCCGGCGCCCGATCGGGGACGTATCCCTCGATGACGTGCCTCCGGTGGCCGCCCCGGAAGATGCCGGTGAGGGGCTGGAGCGGAGCGAGCAACTGGAACGTTTGGAGCGCGCGTTGGCGCGCCTGGCGCCGGAAAAGCGGGAAGCGTTCGTGCTGAAGCATCTCGACGGGATGAGCTACGAGGAAATGTCGGTAGTGACGGGCGCGCGGATCCCCACGCTGAAGATGCGGGTGCATCGGGCCCGCGAAGCCCTGCTGGCGGCCCTGAAGGAGTCCCCATGATTCACGACCTGGATCCCCGAATTCACGGTGCGCTGGACGGCGAGCTGGACCGCGCCGCCCTGACTCCGGAAGAGCGCGCGCTGGTCGAGCGGCTCGATGCCGCCGCGCGCGCGCTGTCCGGGACCCCCGTGGTCCCCGGTCTGTCCCGCCGCGTGATGGGGATCATCCGCCGGCCGCTGGCCTCCCCGGTGGCGCGGTTTCGGCGGTGGCTCACGTCCCCGCAGCCGGTGACCCTGAGCCTGCGCCCGGTCTACAGTCTCGTGATCGCGGCGCTGCTCGCCGCCGTCCTGTGGCGCGGGCCGGTACCGGCTCCCATGCTGGGCGCTCACGAGGGCGTGGCGCAGTTCGTCGCGCGGTTCCCGGAAGCGCACTCGGTGGCGGTGGTGGGTGCGTTCAACGACTGGCGCCCCGAGGCCACCCCCCTGGCCGACGACGATCACGACGGTGTCTGGGACGCGCGCGTGATCCTCCCCGCGGGCCAGCATGAATACATGTTCGTCGTGGACGGTGAGCGCTGGGTGTCCGATCCCCTGGCGGGCCGCTATGTCGACGACGGGTTCGGCCGGCAGAACGCGGTGCTGGTGGTCCGCCCCGTGCGTGCCGAGTGATGACTCCGCTCCTGCTTCTGCTCCTGCTCCTGCCGCAGCAGAACGACGGGCGGCTCGCGGAGCACGTCCCCGCTGCGGCGCTGCCGGGGGTGCACGCCATCATCACGCGCGCGGCCCAGGACAGCCTGCCCACCGAGCCGCTCGTGGAGAAGGCTCTCGAGGGGGGCGCCAAGGGCGCGTCTCCGGAGATGATCGTGACGGCGGTGGGGGCGGAGGAGGCGCGGCTCCGGAATGCGCGCGATCTGCTGCGCCGCGCCGGCGCTCCCGGACCCTACGGCACCCGGGAGCTGCAGTCGGTCTCGCTGGCCCTGGCCCGCGGGCTTCCGGACCGGATCGTGGCGGAGGTGGTGGGCTCGGTGAAGGATACCACGCCGGGATTCGCGCTCCACGCCGTGGCCGATCTCACGGCCCACGGCTTCGGTGCCGACTCGTCGGCGGCGTTGATCGTCGCAGCCCTGGGCTCGGGCTTGTCGGGACAGCGGCTCCTGGACGTCGCCGCCGCGGCAGACCGCGAGCTTCAGCGCGGGAGCACGCGGCCGCAGGCGCTGGCCCGGGTGCGGTCGATTCTTCCCGCGGTGCCGTCGCAGCCACTCCCACCCGGAGCCATGCAGGGGGCGACCCGGCCCAAACGGTCGCCCTGACCGGAGCCATCAGCTCGTATAGTCGGCGTTGATCCGGACGTACTCCGGCGACAGATCGCAGGTCCACACCACCGCTTCCGCCCGACCCATCCCGAGGTCGATCCGGAGGCGGATTTTTTTGCCGCCGAACAGCGCCCGCGCCCGGGTCAGATCCGGCTGCGCCGTGCCGCCGGCACGCGCGAGCGCCAGCCACCCCGCACCGTCCTCGGCGTCGAGCGAGATCTTGTCCGGGCTGAGGGGAACGCCGGCCGCGCCGGCGGCGGCCAGGATCCGGCCCCAGTTGGGGTCGGCGCCGAAGAGTGCCGTCTTGACCAGCGCGGACCGGGCGATGGCCCGGCCGATGTCGCGCGCCGCCGCCTCGGTGGCGGCGCCCCGCACCTGGATCTCCACCAGCTTGGTCGCCCCTTCGCCGTCTTCCACGATGGCGAGCGCCAGGGAACGGGCGACCAGCTGCACCGCCTGTTCGAAGCGCTGGGCCAGACTCGAGTCGCGGGTAGGATCGATCCGTGAGGCCCCGTTCGCCAGGAGCAGGACGGTGTCGTTGGTGCTGGTATCTCCGTCCACCGAGATGGCGTTGAACGAACGGTCCGCCACCCGGCGGAGGATCGGCGCCAGAGCGGCGGCGTCCACCTCGGCGTCCGTGGTCAAGACACCCAGGAGCGTGGCCATGTCGGGGTGGATCATCCCGGCGCCCTTGGCGATGCCCCCGACGGTGATGGGTCCCGCCGGCGTGTCGATCCGGGTGGCACAGTGCTTGGGGCGGGTGTCGGTGGTCATGATCGCCCGCGCCGCCTCGAGCCCCCCAGTGGTCGTCAGGCGGCCGGCCGCGGCGGCGAGTCCCTGCGACACCCGATCCACCGGCAGCGGCACGCCGATGACGCCGGTGGAGAGCACCAGCGCGGTCCGGGGCGGGAGGCCGGCGGCCCGTTCCGCCGCCTGGGCCATGGCGCCGGCGGCGGCGAGCCCCGCGGGCCCGGTGCAGGCGTTCGCCACGCGCGCGTTCATCGCCACGGCCCGGATCCGGCCGGGCCGCTCGCTCAGGAGATCTTCGTCGTAAAGAACGGGGGCGGCGCGGAGGGCGTTTCGGGTGAAGACGCCGGCGGTGGCGCAGGAGGTGGCGCTCACCAGGAGCGCGACGTCGAGAGCGCCGCCGGCCTTGAGGCCGGCGTGCGCGGCGGCGGCCGTGAACCCCGGAGGGGTGGTCACCGACCCTTCGGGGAGGAGCGCAGGCTCGTTCGACATGGTCGGTCAAGATACGCGGCCCCAAGCGCTTGTGTAACGGCAGGGGGTTTCGTATGATAGCGCAACCATCCCGGGGGTTCCGTTCGATGTCGGATCAGTTCCTCAGCTCCGACGAATACGACGAACGTGCTCATCAGCTCTACAACGAAGGACAATACGACGAAGCCGTCGACGTGCTTCGTGAGGGGTTGTCGCTCTATCCCCATTCCGTGGAGCTCCACGTGGGGATGGGGTACGCCCGTCTGGCTCGCGAGGAATACGCCTGGGCCCGTCGTTCCTTCGAGGAGGCGGTGGGCCTGGACGGCGATCATGAGGATGCCCTGGCCGGCCTGGGCGAGGTGCTCCTCAAGTTCGGCGAGCGGGACGCGGCGACGGGCTGCTTCGACCACATCCTTGAGCTGGGCTTCCGGGACGACCACGATCTCATGCTGCAGATCGGCCGCGCGCTCTTTCGCGAAGGGGTGCTGGAGCAGGCCCGGCGCTATTTCGAGGTGGCCATCACCGGCCACCCCGATTCCGCGGAGGCGGCGGCGTGCGTGGGCTACGCGGCGCACCGGCTTACCGACGAAGGCGGGTCCCTCCACTGGCTCCGGCGGGCGCTCGAGCTGGACCCGAGCCACGGCGAGGCCCGGATCTACCTGGCCAACCTGCTCTACGACCGGGGGGAGTACGAAGCGGCGCTCTTCCATCTCGAGCGGACCCAGCCGGAAGATCACTTCGACGGCCTGGCCATCTGGCGGCTGATCGAGCTGAAGCGGAGCGTGTACCGCCTGCCGGAGGACGATCCCGAGCTCGTACCCTGGCACGGCCGGCTGAACGACCTGGCGGGCGAGGCCGATCCCGAGGACCTGGTGCTGGCGGAAATCGAAGCGCTGGGGTCCGACGGACAGGTGCGCGATCCCCGCCAGCTCGAGCTGTTCGGGACGCTGCTGACGGAGCTGCAGGGCATGAAGGGCCGGAACTCGGGACTTATCGGCGACGAGCACCGGGTGCGTACGGCGTCGGGTGCCCTCTACGCCGGGACCTGGGAAGAGATCGTCCGGCAGATGCAGGCGGACGCCGGCGAGACCGATGGATCACTGGCCCAGTACATGACCCAGACCGCGCTTCGGGGGCGGGAGCAGACGGGGGTCGCGATTCCGGCGACGGATCCGGAAAGCTTCTTACGGGGAAGCGCGGACGCCGGACTACTCAGGATACTCCACTAGGCAAATACGTCGAGAAACAAAGCGTCAAGAAGCAAAGCGTCGAGAAGCAATGCGTCGAGAAGCAAAGCGTAACCTACGCCTTGTTTCTCGACGTTTTGTTTCTCGACGTTTTTCCTCTCGACGTCTTGTCTCTCGACGTTTTGTTTCTTGACGTCTTGCTTCTCGACGCCTTATGCCTTTCTCATCATCCCCTGCAGCGAGAGGGGTCCTCCCCCGGACGCGACCAGCGACAGCGATCCCGCCAGAAGCAGCGCTTCCAACTCGAACCCCTGATGACCGGGGAGGAGGACCAGCAGGATCGCGACCGCCATCTCGATGACGTACCCCATGGCGATGACGCGGGGAATGACGCCCAGGATGAGCAGGACGGCGCCGGCCGTTTCGAAGGCGATCACCACACCCGCAAAGATCGTGGCGAAGGGGATGCCGGCGCCGTGGAAGAACCCCGCCACTCCGGCGACGCCCATATGCACCTTCATGATGCCATGATGCAGGAAGATCAAACCCACCGCGACTCGCAGTACGACCGCGGCGTACGGCGTGAATCGGTTCATGGGCTCCTCAGTGACAGGTGGTCGGGTTCGTGATCAAGGGCGCGACGAAGTTGCCGCGCACGGCGAGCTGCCCGGACGGATCGTTGTAATAGTCGGCGCGCTGGGCCACAAAGTAGAACGAGCCGGAGATGACCGAGCCCCCCGTCACCGCCTTTATCTTGCGGATCACGATCCATCCCCCGGGGCGGGAGACGCCCAGGATGGTGGCGTTGGTCGTGTTGAGGGTCCAGAGCCCCACCGAGCGCGCGGGCTGACAGATGAAGGTCGTGCTCTGCGCTTCGGAGGCCGACAGGGAATCGAGCGGGATGCTGTCGGGCGCCGACACCGGCGTGAGCGCGGTCAGGTTGACGGATTCCACGGTCACGTTCCCGACCGCCACCTTCAGCGCCAACCGGAACGTCGACGCGCCTCCGGTGCGGGTGTAGTTCTCGGCCCGGGCGGTGGCGCGCCGGTCGGCGGTGACGCTGCCGAACACGGTATAGCCGCCCTTCCCGCCGGTGGTGTCGATAGGACTCAGGACCTGCACCGAGCCGGTCACCGAGAGCGAGTCCGCGTGCACGGTGAAGGGGAGTGCCGCGCTGGTGGAGATCCCCACGACCTTCCCCGTGGCCGAGTCGATGGAGAACACTCCGGCGGTGGCCGTGCTGAACCACGGAGCCGGGGGTGATCCGCCCTGGCGGCGCACCACCGCGGGGACGACCAGCGAGTCCTGGGGCAGCAGGACGATGGTGTCGAGCAGCAGGGTGAGCGAGAGCGGCGCGGTGACGATCACGAGCCCCTGTCCCGCCGTGCCCTTGATGGTCGCGGTGATCACGGCCGATCCGGCGCCGACGGCGTGAATGGCGCCCGTCGCCGCGTTCACCGTCGCCACGCCCGGCGCGGAGCTGCTCCACGTCGCCGTGCCGGGCTGCGCCGTGCCGCCCGCGTCGTAATAGGTGGCGCCCCGGGCCGCGAGGCTGTCTCCGGTGAACAGGGTGTCCACGAGGGGGAGCACCACGACATACGGCTGGGGGGAGGATCCGGTGCTGCTGGAGCAGGCCGCCAGGATCGCGGCGATGGCAGGGAGCGAAAGCCGGCGAATGGGAGCTCCTAGAACATCGACATCGCGAGGAACGACCGGAGGTTGTCGTTCGTCACGCGGAGGCGCGAGCAGAGCAGGCGCACCACCGACCACAGGACTTTGTACGCGATGTCGCGGTTGAAGTCGAGCAGGAGCTCGAAGTCGGACCGGGAGATGGTGATCAGGGTACAGGAGATGTTGGCGATGGCGTCGGTGGACCGCTCGGAGCGGTCGAAGATGGCCATTTCGCCGAAATTCGCCCCGGGCTTGAGCACGGCCAGGGCTTCCTCGCCCGACCCGGGGATGGTTCTCGAAATGCGCACTTCCCCTTCGGCGATGATGAAGAGGCGGTTGCCGGGCTCGCCCTCCTTGAACACGTACTGGCCCACGGTGAACTTCTGCTCCCGGCACACCTCCGACACCCGCGCGAGCTCGCCCTCGTCGAGGTCTTGGAAGATGGCCGCCTGTTTCAGCAGATTGAGGTCCACGGAGTCAAGGTACCCGGGGGCGTATGGACGGGCAAGGGAAACCGTGGTTCACCCCCGCAGACGCGCTCACTTCACTGCGCCTGCCGCTCGCCGTGGTGTTCCCGCTGGTGAGCCAGCCCGTCGTGCGTCTGGGGATCATCGGCGTGGCCGCGGCGTCCGATTTCTTCGACGGCATCCTCGCCCGCCGGTTCGGCGGGTCCCGGACCGGCGCCGTGCTCGACCCCGTGGTCGACAAGGTCTTCATGGCGTCGGCGTTCCTCACGCTGTGGCGGAGCGGACTCCTGGTGTGGTGGGAGATCGCCGGCGTCCTGCTGCGGGACATCGTGGCGATCGTGGGCGGACTCGCCGTCTGGCTCCGGCATCGGCCGGTGGCGCTGCCGGCGCGGGCGGGCGGCAAGGCGGTGACGGTGGGGCAGGTCCTGACGCTGGTGGCGTTCGTCGCGGAGTCGCCGCT
>DATMOQ010000119.1:0-3309 GCA_035568195.1 Gemmatimonadales bacterium | reverse complement strand
CGAGTCCGGTCTCTCGTTCCTGGGCTTCGGCGTGCAGCCGCCGACGCCCTCCTGGGGCACGATGGTGGCCGACGGCCAGGGACAACTGGCGATCGCGCCCTGGACGAGCTTCTTTCCCGGCCTCACCATCGCCTTGGTGGTCATGTCCTGGAACGCCGTGGGAGACGCGCTGCGCGACGCGCTCGATCCCCGCCCGGAGCACTCGTGACCGAGACCCTGCTCTCGATCCGCGACCTCAAGACGTACTTCGTCACCGCCGACGGCGCGGCCCGGGCGGTGGACGGCGTCTCGTTCGATCTCCACCCCGGAGAGACCCTCGGCATCGTGGGCGAGTCGGGGTCCGGAAAGACGGTGACGTCATTGTCGGTCCTGCGGCTCATTCCGGAGCCCCCCGGGCACATCATGCCGGGAAGCCTGATCGAGTTCGATGGGCGGAATCTCCTCACGCTGTCCCCCGCCGAGCTGCGCGCGGTCCGGGGAAACCAGATCGCCATGGTCTTCCAGGAGCCGATGAGCTCCCTCAATCCGGTGTTCACGGTGGGCGACCAGATCGCCGAGGTGGCCCGGGTGCATCTGGGGCTGTCGCGGGCGGAGGCGTGGATCCGCGCCGTCGACATGCTCAACCAGGTGGGCGTGCCGGATGCGGACCGGCGGGCGTACGAATATCCCCATCAGCTCTCCGGCGGCACCTGTCAGCGCGTGATGATCGCGATGGCGCTGATGTGCCATCCCAAGGTGCTCATCGCCGACGAGCCCACCACCGCGCTCGACGTGACGGTGCAGGCGCAGATCCTCGAGCTCCTCGAGCACAAGCAAGCCGAGATGGGCATGGCGGTGATGCTCATAACCCACGATCTGGGCATCGTGGCCGGCGCGGCTGATCGCGTCGTGGTGATGTACGCGGGTCAGGTGGTGGAGACGGCGAACACGCCCGACCTGTTCTCCCATCCCCTGCATCCGTACACGGCGGGGCTCCTCGCGTCCGTGCCCCGCCTCGAAGGCCAGCGCGGCCGGCTGACCGGCATCCCTGGATCCGTGCCCCCCGCCACGAGCTGGCCGGAGGGGTGCCGCTTTCATCCCCGGTGTCCGCACGCCTGGGACCGCTGCCGCACCGAGGAGCCCCCGCTGCTGGCGGGCCCCGCCCCCGGCCAGTCGGCTCGTTGCTGGCTGGTGGAAGAGCCGGCGCGCAGGAAGGCGACGTGAGCGCCCTGGTCGAAGTCGAAGGCCTGGTCAAGCACTACCGCGGTGGAGGCGGCTGGTTCGGGCTGGGCGCCCGGAATCCCGTACGCGCGGTGGACGGCGTTTCGTTCTCGATTGCCGCGGGGCGGACCCTCGCCCTGGTAGGCGAGACGGGGTCAGGAAAGACCACGGTGGGCCGCACTCTGCTGCGGCTGGTGGAGCCCACCGAGGGCCGCTTTACGTTCGACGGCATCGATGTCTTCGGCCTCGCGAGCGGGCCGCTGCGGGCGCTGCGGCGGAGAGTGCAGGTGATCTTCCAGGATCCGTCGGGGTCCCTGAACCCCCGGATGACGGCCGGCCAGGCCATCGAGGAGCCACTGATCATCCATCGCCTCGCCTCGCGGGCAGAGCGGCCGGCGCGCGTGCGGGAGCTGCTGGCCGAAGTGGGGCTCGACGCCTCATTCGCGCAGCGGTATCCCCACGAGCTGTCGGGTGGGCAGCGGCAGCGCGTGGGCATCGCCCGGGCGCTGTCCGTGCGCCCGGAGTTCCTGATCTGCGACGAGCCGGTGACCGCGCTGGACGTATCGGTCCAGGCCCAGGTCTTGAATCTGCTGCGAGACTTACAGAAGGCGCACGGCCTGACCTATCTCTTCATCGCCCACGACCTGGCCGTGGTCCGCAACGTCGCGGACGACGTCGCGGTGATGTACGCCGGCCAGATCGTCGAACGCGCGCCCGTAGACCGGCTCTACTCGGCCCCCCGGCACCCCTACACGCGGGCCCTGCTGTCCGCCGTGCCGGTGCCCGACCCCAAAGCGCCCCACCATCGGATCGTGCTCTCGGGGGAGATGCCGTCGCCCACCGACCCGCCCTCGGGATGCCGGTTCCATCCGCGGTGTCCGCATCCGCTCAAGGATGGGAATTGCTCGACGGAGATTCCTGAGTTGCGGGAGGTCGCTTCGGGTCAGTGGGCGGCGTGTCACTTCTCGGACAAGCCGATGTAGACCTGATTCCCGTCATCCCCGGGCTGGCGCCCGGGGTCATGGAAACCAAGCAGCCGTCTTTGAATTACATGACCCCGGACGCAAGTCCGGGGTCCACAAGAGGCGATGCTAGAACTGGGTCAGTACTCCCCCAAGTCCTTCCCCACCACGACGTCCCCCCGGAAGTCCTGCCGCACTCCCGCGAGCAGGTCGTCGTCGGAAGCGCCCATCCGGATGATGTGGGTCAACACCAGGAGTTTCGGATGGATCCGCTCGGCGAGCTGGCCCAGCTCGACGTCGGAGGTGTGGAGGGACCGCATGTAGGCGGGCCAGTCGGCCCCGCCGGGGCGATTCTCGACCTTGAGGTGCGACCCCGAATACACCTCGTGTACCAGCACGTCGGCGCCGGCTGAGGCCTTCACCAGCTCTTCGCTGGGCCGCGTGTCCCCCGAAATGACGACGACCCGGCCCGGTGTGTCGAACCGGTACCCGAAGGCCACCAGGCTCCCGTGGTCGACGCGGAACGCCAACACCTTCACGCCGCCGCTGTCGTAGAGCACGCCCGGCGTGATCTCGTGCACCGACACGCGCGAGTTGTCGAGCGTCTCGTGCTCCAGCCCTTCAATCCTCGCTTTGACGTCCACCGCGTAGGCCGCCATGAGGTGATCGACCATCGCCTGGAGTCCGGGGGGCCCGTAGACCTCCAGGGCGCCTCGGCGCTGCATCACCCAGCTCGTGAGGATCAAGTCGGCGAGACCGAGGGTGTGGTCGGAGTGGAGATGGGTGATGAAGAGTGCGGTGACGCCGTTGATCGGCAGGTGCGCCGCGGCGAGGCGTCGTTCGACGCCCACGCCTGCGTCCACCAGAAACACCCGATCCCCCGCCACCACGGCCGTCGCCGGACCCCATGCATTGGGATCGGGGCGCGGGAAGCCGGTGCCGAGGAGGACGACCTTGGTGCGCTGCGCCGAGGCCGGGACCGCCAAAACCAGTGCCCCGACCAGAACCAGCAGGGTGAGTGCCCGCGGGCTCAGCGCACGCCTCCCATCATCTGCTTAACCGGCCGGATCAGGATGAACGCGATGACCGAGGCGCCGATGCAGACTCCGGCAACCACGAGGAAGAGCTGCTGCATGGGAGCGCTGGA